>CBFDVE010000108.1:0-7508 GCA_965613205.1 uncultured Rhodospirillaceae bacterium | reverse complement strand
GTTGTCGAAATTCTCGAGGCCCTCAAGGCCGAGCGCGCCGGATTCACATACGATTTGCGCGAGGTGCTGGCCTTTCCACCGACCATGACCGACCCGCAAGGTGCCGTGGTGCGCGCGGTCAGTGCCGAGATCGAACGGGTGTTGGGCCGGCCGGCAACGCAGGTGGTCTCGCCGGGAACTTACGATCAGAAACACATCGCCCGCATTGGCCATCTGCACGATTGCATCGCCTACGGCCCCGGTATTCTCGACCTGGCCCACCAGCCCGATGAATTTATCGTCATCAAGGACGTGGTCGATTCCATGCACATTATGGCCGGGGCCACACTGGCCTTGTTGAACGGAGGCCGGGCACGATGAAGCCCGGACCGCGCAACCTGATCACAGATGTAACCGGACTTAAAATCGGCAATGCCGAGGATGGAAAAATTCGTTCCGGGGTTACCGTTATTTTGCCCGACGAGCCGGTCACGGCGGCGGTCGATGTGCGCGGTGGTGCACCTGGAACGCGGGAAACTGACGCGCTTGACCCAACCTGCCTGGTCGATGCCATCCACGCCATTGTCTTAAGCGGCGGATCGGCCTTTGGCCTTGAAGCGGCCACGGCGGTCACGGAATGGCTGAGCAAACAAGGGCGCGGGTTCCGCATCGGCGAGGCTGTCGTGCCGATTGTCCCATCCGCCATTTTGTTCGATCTGAACAATGGCGGTGACAAGGACTGGGGTGACAGCCAGCCCTATCGCCGTCTTGCCGGTCTGGCCATGGAGTCTGCCGGGGAAGATTTCAGCCTCGGCAATTCCGGTGCCGGTCTGGGGGCTACGGCTGGCCCTTTGAAAGGCGGGCTCGGCAGTGCCTCCGTGGTCAATGATGATGGTGTGACCGTCGGTGCCGTGGTCGCGGTCAATTCGTTCGGGTCGGTGACCATGCCGGACAGCCCGGTGTTCTGGGCCTGGCCTTTTGAACAGAATAACGAGTTCGGCGGGCTGGGCTGCAATGGCGCGCCGGATATTGTCGATCTGGACTATGAGGTCGATTTATCCCTCGGCGCCAACACCACCCTGGCCGTGGTGGCCACGGATATGACGCTTAGCAAGGCCCAGGCTCAGCGGGTGGCGATCATGGCCCACGATGGTTTTGCCCGGGCCATCAGGCCGGTCCATACACCGGTTGATGGCGACACAGTATTTGTCATTTCAACGGCCCGAAAACCATTGGCTGACCCTGTCGCCGATCTTACCAAAATAGGCATGATGGCCGCCGATGTGGTCGCCCGGTCTATTGCGCGGGGAGTTTTTGAAGCGGATTCAATAGGCGACATCAAGGACTATCGCAGTCTATAGTATTGCCAAATATCAGGAGGGATAAAAATGAGAAAAATCATACTCACAGCGGTTATAGGCATCGCTATTGCCTTCGTCGTTTTCTTGGTCCTGAAAATGATTCCCAGTGAACGGGCGGCCAAAGATACGCTGAACATGGGAGTATCTCTTGAACCGCCCCATCTTGATCCCACCGCCGGGGCGGCGGCGGCGATTGATGAAATTGTCTATGCCAATGTGATGGAAGGGTTGACCCGGATCGACAGTTCCGGCGTGGTTAAACCGGCCCTGGCCAAAAGCTGGACCATTTCAGGCGATGGCCTGACCTATACCTTCAAGCTGCAAACCGGTGTTAAATATCACGATGGCACCAGTTTTGATTCCGCCGATGTCAAGTTTTCCCTGGCCCGCGCCATGGGCGAAAAATCCGTCAACGCGCAAAAGGCCCTGTTCGAGCCGATCGCCAGTGTCGCCACCCCGTCGGCCGATACGGTGGTCATTACACTGAAACAACCGACCGGTGGTTTCCTGTTCTCCATGGGTTGGGGGGACGCGGTTATCGTCGCCCCGGAAAGTGCCGACAACAACAAGACCAATCCGGTTGGTACGGGTCCGTTCAAGTTCAAAAGCTGGAGCAAGGGCAACAAGATCGACCTGGTCCGGTTCGATGGCTACTGGGGAACCCCGGCGAAACTGAAATCCGTCACCTTCAAGTTTATCCCCGACCCGACGGCGGCCATGGCCGCCATGATGGCCGGTGATGTGGACGCCTTCGCCAACTTCCCGGCCCCGGAAAGCCTGGGCCAGTTCCGGGCAGACCCGCGCTTTGAAGTGGTCGTCGGCAGCACCGAAGGCGAAACCATTTTGGCCATGAACAACGGCAGAGGCCCGACCAAGGACATTCGCGTTCGCCGGGCCATTTCCCATGCGCTCGACCGCCAGGCCATTATCGATGGCGCCATGTTCGGCAACGGCACCCCCATCGGTTCCCATTTCGCGCCTCATCATCCGGCCTATGTGGATTTGACCGGGCGCTATCCTTACGACCTGGCGAAAGCCAGACAGTTGCTGGCCGATGCCGGATACCCTGACGGGCTGAAGCTTAAAATGAAGCTGCCGCCGCCGTCCTATGCCCGGCGCGGCGGTGAAATCATCGCCTCTCAGTTGAAGAAAATCGGCATCGAGGTGGAAATCATTCCGGTCGAATGGGGCCAGTGGCTGAAGCAGGTGTTCAAGGGTCGGGATTACGATCTGACTATTGTTTCCCATACGGAACCGATGGATATCGGCATCTATGCCCGCGATAACTATTACTTCGATTACAAGAGCGATGCGATGAAAAAAGTCATGGCCGATCTTGACGCCACATCGGATGAAAAGGCTCGCTATGCCTTGATGGCGAAAGCCCAGAAGATCATTTCCGATGATGCGGTTGTCGGTTTTCTGTTCCAGTTGGCCAAAACAGGCGTCTGGAAAAAGGGGCTCAAAGGCCTGTGGCATAACGCTCCGGTTCAGGCCAACGACCTGACCGGTGTTTATTGGCAATAGACCCGAACAGCAAAAGACGGGGTGGGTCGTTTAATCTAGGCCCGCCCTTATTTGTGCCATGACAGTTTTCCTTCTGCGCCGATTGGTGACCCTGCTGATCACTTTGATGGTCGCCTCTCTGGTCGTGTTTCTGGTGCTGGAAGTCATTCCCGGTGATCCGGCGGCGGTCATGCTGGGGGTCAGCGCCCAGCCCGATACGCTGGCTGCTTTACGGGCGGAAATGGGCCTGGATTTGCCCGCCACCAGCCGCTATTTCAACTGGATCGGCGGCTTGCTGGTGGGCGATATGGGCACCAGTTACACCTATGATGTGCCGGTCAGCGAACTGATCGCCGAACGGGTGGTGGTCAGTCTGCCGCTCGCCCTGTTCGCCATTGTGCTGTCCACCGTGATTGCCATTCCTGTCGGCGTACTGGCCGCCTCGCACCACAACAAGCCGACCGACATAAGCGTCATGGGGGTCAGCCAGATCGCCGTGGCCATTCCCAATTTCTGGTTCGCCATTCTGCTGATTTTGCTTTTTGCGGTCAAACTGCAATGGTTTTCGGCTGGCGGTTTCGCCGGTTGGCAGGATGGTTTCTGGGGCGGCATGAAGTCTCTGCTGCTGCCCGCCGTCGCGCTCGCCCTGCCGCAGGCGGCTATTCTCGCCCGAGTGACCCGATCATCCGTGCTGGAAATTCTCGGTGAAGATTTTATCCGCACGGCAAGGGCCAAGGGGCTCGGCAAGTCCGCCGCCCTGTGGCGGCACGGGGTGCGCAATGCGCTCATTCCCGTGGTCACCATCATGGGCTTGCAATTTTCCTTCCTGCTGGCGGGCACCATCATTATCGAAAACGTGTTCTATCTGCCGGGCCTGGGACGGCTGATTTTTCAAGCCATCGCCCAGCGTGATCTGATCGTGGTCAAGGATTTGATTGTCTTGCTGGCGGCCACCGTGGTGTTGGTCAATTTTGTCGTCGATATGCTCTACGTGGTCATTGATCCCCGGTTACGGGCCGGCAATCATGGCTGAAATTTTCAAAAAAGGATTGCGCAACCGGTCGTTCGTTATTGGCGGCGTGGTGACCCTGTTGTTTATCCTGATCGCCGCAATTTCCCTGCTGTGGACACCCTATCCGTTTGACGAGGTGGTCGTTTCGATAAAACTGAGACCCCCATCGGGCGACCACTGGCTGGGCACGGATCATTTTGGCCGGGATGTTTTTTCGATGATGATGGTGGGGGCGCGCAACTCTATCGTGGTGTCTATCGTCGCCGTTAGTATCGGTGCCGGTTTCGGTATCCCCCTGGGTGCCTTGGCTGCCGCCCGTGGCGGCTGGATCGACGAAGCCGTCATGCGCTTCAATGACTTCACTTTTGCCTTTCCGGCCCTGTTGTCAGCCGTGATGATTACCGCCCTGGCCGGTCCCGGCGCCATCAATTCGATCATCGCCATCGGTATTTTCAACGTGCCCGTGTTCGCCCGCCTGACTAGGGGCGCCGCCCTGCCGGTGTGGCAGCGGGAATACATTATGGCGGCACGGGTGTCGGGCAAAGGCGGGGTGCAGATTACCCTGGAACACGTCATTCCCAATATCGCCAGTATCCTGATTGTCCAGGCGACCATCCAGTTCGCGCTGGCCATCATCGCCGAAGCGGGCCTCAGTTATCTGGGTCTCGGCACCCAGCCGCCCAATCCAAGCTGGGGCAAGATGCTGAGCGAGGCCCAGACTTTCATGTTCCTGGCTCCACACCTGGCGATTTTTCCCGGCGTCGCCATCGCCGCCATGGTGCTGGGCCTTAATTTATTGGGTGACGGATTGCGCGATGTGCTCGACCCGCGCTTGCGGAGGCAACGCTGATGTCTCTGTTGAGTGTCGAAAACCTGTCCGTCCACATCGGCCCGGCGCATATCCTCAAGGGCGTAAATTTCTCTATGGAGCGGGGCGACACACTGGGATTTGTCGGTGAATCCGGTTGCGGTAAATCGATGACCGCATTGGCCATCATGGGTCTGCTGAGCGACCAGGCACAAGTTTCCGGTCGGATCATTTATGACGGCCAGGATTTGTTGGCTCTGGACGATGGCGCCATGTGCAAGATACGCGGTCGGCGCATCGCCATGATCTTTCAGGAACCGATGACCGCCCTTAACCCGGTCAAGACCATCGGCTTTCAAATCGCCGAAGGACCGCGTCTGCATCTGGGCCTGGGCCGGGCGCAAGCGGAAAGTCGGGCAATTTCATTGCTCGACCGGGTCGGCCTGCCGGCTCCCCGGTTTTCGCCGGACCTGTACCCGCACCAGCTTTCCGGCGGCCAGCGGCAACGGGTGGTGATCGCCATGACCATCGCGTGCGAGCCCGATATTCTGATTGCCGATGAACCGACCACGGCCCTCGATGTGACCACCCAGGCCAGAATTCTCGACCTGATTGCCGACCTGGTCGAGCAGGAAGGCATGGCCCTGATCATGATCACTCACGATCTGGGCGTGGTCGCCGAAACGACGCAAAACCTGGCCGTCATGTACGCCGGGTCGCTGGTCGAAAGCGGCACCACGGCGGAGGTCTACAAATTCCTGGCTCACCCCTATACCCGTGGCCTGTTCGCCGCTATCCCTCATCTGGACAGCAACGTCGAACTGGCCCCCGGAACACTGCTGCCGACCATTCCCGGCACCGTCCCCTTGCCGACGGAAAATCTCCCCGGCTGTGCCTTCGCCGACCGCTGCCAGCGCACTCAAGACCAATGCAGCACCACCGTTCCAGCCTTGCAGGGGACTCATCAAGTGGCCTGCTTCAATCCGTGGCAGGCCGCCCCATGACCGACCCCTTGCTGGAAGTGCGGGATCTGCACCGGGACTATACATTGCCCCGCCACACGCTGTTTGGCCCGGCCCCCGTTTTGCAGGCCGTGCGCGGCGTATCGTTCAGCATTATGCCGGGTGAAAGTTTCGCCATTGTCGGGGAATCCGGTTGTGGTAAATCCACCCTGGCGCGCTCCATCGTCGCCCTGGAACAACCTTCCCGAGGCACGGTTACCTTGCGTGGTGAAAACCTGTTCGCCCTCAATGCCAACGATTTGCGGGCCATGCGACGGCATGTGCAAATGGTCTTTCAGGACCCCTATGGCTCTCTCGACCCGCGCCACAAGGTTGGCCGCATCGTCGCCGAACCCTTTGTCACCCTTACCAGCGAAAGCAGCCGCGATAAGACCGCCGAAATCGTCGCCAGTGTGTTGCGCGATGTCGGCCTGAAGGACGCAGACGCCGATAAATTCCCGCACGAATTTTCCGGCGGCCAGCGCCAGCGTATCGCCATTGCGCGCGCGCTGATCACCAGGCCCGACCTGATTGTCGCCGACGAAGCCGTTTCGGCCCTGGATGTATCGGTCCAGGCGCAGGTGCTGAATTTGATGACCACGCTCAGGGCCGAACACAATCTGGCGTACCTGTTCATCAGCCACGATCTGGGCGTGGTGCATCATGTGACGGACCGGGTGGCGATCATGTATCATGGCCGCATTGTCGAGCAGGGGCCGACCCGCAAAGTCTTCGCCGAACCCAGACATCCCTATACGAAAATGCTGCTCGACGCCGTGCCACGACCCGATCCGGGCCGCAAGAAGAAGCGAGCTATTGTGGAAGACGTGGGTGATATGCCCGCCACTGGATGTCCGTTCGCGCCCCGTTGCGGGAAAGTCGAAGACCGTTGCCGCCAGCAGGAGCCGAAATTGCGATCCCTTGAAACCGAGCGACGGGTCGCCTGTCATGTGGTTTGAATAAAAGGAAAAGCCAGGCTATGCCAAATTCGAAAATTCTCATTGGGGGCGCATGGCAAGAAGTCGCCTCGGGCCAAACCCTGGCCGTCATCAACCCCAGTACGGGCCAGGAATTCAGCCACATCGGTCGCGGCGACAAGGCCGATATTGACCAGGCCGTGGCCGCCGCCCAAGCGGCCTTCGAGGGCGATTGGGGCGACATGCCGGCCTTCGAACGGGGCCGCCTGATGACCCGCCTGGGCGTCGCCATCCTGGATAACTTCGATCTGTTGACCGATCTGGAAACCGCCGATGTGGGCAAGCCGGTGCAGCAATCCCGCAACGATGTCACCGCGTGCGCCCGCTATTTCGAATTCTACGGCGGTGCCGCCGATAAGGTGCACGGGGAAACCATCCCGTTTCTGGAGGGCTATACGGTGATGACATTGCGCGAAGCGCACGGCGTCACCGGCCATATCATCCCGTGGAATTACCCCATGCAGATTATTGGCCGCAGCATCGGTGCGGCTTTGGCCATGGGCAATGCGTGTGTCTTGAAACCGGGCGAAGATGCCTCTCTGACGGCCCTGAAAATCGGTCAGTTGGCGACGGAAGTCGGCTTCCCCGCCGGGGCCCTGAACATCGTCACCGGGCTGGGCAGCGAGGCCGGCGCGGCCCTGGCCGCCCATGCGGGAATTCGCCATATCTCGTTCACCGGATCGACCGGGGTGGGCACGCTGATCCAAAAGGCGGCGGCGGAAAATACCATTCCGGTGACTCTGGAGCTGGGCGGAAAGTCGCCACAGATCGTCTTTGCCGATGCCGACCTGGATGCCGCCTTGCCATACTCGCCCCGGATCCTTTCAAGCGCCGCTTGCAAGCGCACCAGTTCCGCCTCGCCGT
>CBFDVE010000107.1:0-7545 GCA_965613205.1 uncultured Rhodospirillaceae bacterium | reverse complement strand
GCGCGGATTACCTTGAGGTCGTGGCTGATGAATATATAACTAAGTCCGTGGCGAAGTTGCAGGTTGCGCAGCAGATCGATGATTTGCGCCTGCACCGACATATCCAGCGCGCTGGTCGGCTCATCCATGATGATCAGGTCCGGTTTCAGAACCAAAGCCCGCGCGATGGCGATGCGCTGCCGCTGGCCGCCGGAAAATTCGTGGGGGTAGCGATCCATCGTCGCCGGGTCCAGGCCGACTTCTTCCAGGGTGGCGGCAATCAGCTCGCGGCGTTCGGTATCGCTGCCGCCCAGGCCGTGCACCAGCAATCCTTCCTCGACGATCTGCAACACCGACATGCGCGGGCTTAAGGACCCGAACGGGTCCTGGAAAACAATCTGCATACGCCGCCTGAGCGCCCGCAGATCGGTCCCGGCCAGGGTGCGCAAATTCGTCTCGCCAAAGGTGATCGCGCCTTCACTTTGTTGCAGCCGCAGCAGGGCCCGGGCGAGAGAACTTTTGCCGGAACCGGATTCTCCGACGATCCCCAGCGTGTGGCCCCGCTTGACCCCAAGGGAGACTCCATCGACGGCTTTTACATGGTCTTTGACCCGGCCGAAGATGCCGCCCTTGATGGGGAACCAGACTTTTATATGGCGCCCGGTGATCAGGTCCGGGGCACCATCATCGGCGCTCAGGGGCAACCCTTTGGGTTCGGCGGCCAGCAGCATCCGGGTGTAGGCATGGCGGGGGCTCTCGAATACTTCTTCGGTCGTGCCGTGTTCGACAATGCGGCCATCGTTCATGACCGACACCGTGTCGGCCATGTGGCGGACAATGCCCAGATCGTGGGTGATCAGCAGCAGGGCCATGCCCAGGCGGTGCTGCAAGTCGTCCAGCAGTTTCAGCAATTGCGCCTGAATGGTCACATCGACCGCCGTGGTCGGTTCGTCGGCAATCAGCAGGTCGGGCTCGTTGGCCAGGGCCATGGCGATCATCACCCGTTGTTGCTGGCCGCCGGAAAATTCGTGGGGCAGGGATTTCATGCGGGCGATCTGATCGCCCAAGCCGACCAGATCCAGCAGTTCGACCACCCGATCCAGCACCTGGGATGGCCGCAGGGGTTTATGCAACAGAACCACTTCGCTGATCTGTTTTTCGATGGAATGCAGGGGGTTGAGGCTGGTCAGAGGTTCCTGAAAAATCATCGCCATGCGGTCGCCGCGTAAATCGCGCATATGGGTTTCTGACGCGTTTATCAATTCTTCTCCGCCAAAGCGCACCGACCCGCCCGGATGCCAGGCCAGCGGATAGGGCAACAGGCGCATGACCGACAGGGCGCTGACCGATTTGCCCGAACCGGACTCGCCGACCAGGGCCAGGGTCTCGCCCTTATCGAGCGAGAACGAGACATTCTGCACCGCCTTGACCTCTTTGTCGCCGGTGCCGAACGAGACGCTTAAGGAATTGATTTCCAGCAAACTCATCTGAACGTCTTGCGGGGATCAAATGCGTCCCGCACCGCTTCACCGATAAAGATCAGCAGACTGAGCATCACCGCCAGCACCATGAAGGCGGAAATGCCGAGCCACGGGGCCTGTAAATTGGCCTTGCCCTGATTGAGCAATTCACCCAACGAAGGCGATCCGGCGGGCAGGCCGAAACCGAGGAAATCCAGCGCCGTCAGGGTGGTGATCGAACCGTTCAGAATAAACGGCAGGAAAGTCACCGTGGCGACCATGGCATTTGGCAAAATGTGTCTATACATAATGCCCACATCGCCGACCCCAAGGGCGCGGGCGGCGCGCACGTAATCGAAATTTCTCGCCCGCAGGAATTCGGCCCGCACCACGCCGACCAGAGCCATCCAGGAAAACAGCAGCATCAGGCCGAGCAGCCACCAGAAATTGGGTTGCACCACGCTGGCCAGAATAATCAGCAGATACAAGGTCGGCAGGCCGGACCAGACCTCGATAAACCGCTGGAAGCTCAGGTCCGTAATGCCGCCGAAATAGCCCTGCACCGCCCCGGCGGAAATGCCGATGACGGAACTGAAAATGGTCAGGGTCAGGCCGAACAGGATGGAGATGCGAAAGCCGTAGATCAGCCGGGCGACAACGTCCCGGCCCTGATCGTCCGTGCCCAGCCAGTTGCGGGCCGATGGCGGGGCCGGGGCCGGCACTTTCAGTTCGTAATTGACCGTGTCGTAACTGAAGCGCACCAGGGGCCAGATGATCCAGCCCTTTTCCTCGATCATTTCGCGCACTTCCGGGTCGGCGTATTCGGCGTTGGTTTCCAGAAATCCGCCAAAAAGAGTTTCCGGGTAATCGACCAGCACCGGCACATAAAGCTCGCCATCGTAACTGACCAGGATCGGCCGGTCATTGGCGATCAGTTCGGCGAACAGGGAAAACCCGAACAGGGCCAAAAACAGCCACAGCGACCAGTAGCCCCGCCGGTTGGCGCGAAAATTTTCCAGGCGGCGCTGATTTATCGGGGTCAGTTGCACGGGGTTTTCACGACCCCCGTTTTTCAAAATCGATGCGCGGATCGATCACATGATACATCAAATCGCCGATCAGATTCATCACCAGGCCGAGCAGGGTGAAGAAGAACAGCGAGCCGAACATGACCGGGTAATCCCGGCCCAAGGCCGCCTCGAACCCCAGCAAACCAAGCCCGTCGAGGGAGAAAATGATTTCCGTCAGCATCGCCCCGGTAAAAAGAATACCGATAAAGGCCGAGGGGAACCCGGCGACCACGATCAACATGGCGTTGCGGAAGATATGGCCGTACAGGACCCGGTGTTCGCTCAACCCCTTGGACCGGGCGGTGATCACGTATTGTTTGTTGATTTCATCGAGGAAGGAATTTTTCGTTAACATGGTCAGCCCGGCGAAACCGCCAATGACCATGGAGACCACCGGCAGGGTGATGTGCCAGAAATAATCGCCGATCTTTTCCAGCGTGTTCATCTCGGAAAAATTATCCGATATCAGCCCTCGTAACGGGAACCAGTCCAGGTATCGACCGCCGGCGAACATCACAATCAGCAGGATGGCGAACAGGAAACCGGGGATGGCGTTGCCGACAATAACCACGCCGCTGGACCACATATCGAAGCGCGAGCCATCGCGCACCGCCTTGGCGATGCCGAGCGGAATGGAAATCAGATAGACCAGCAGAGTGGTCCACAGGCCGAGTGAGATCGATACGGGCATTTTATCCAGAACCAGATCGACCACCGATCGGTCGCGGAAAAAACTATCGCCGAAATCAAATCGCAGGTAATTGCCCATCATCATCAAAAAGCGTTCGTAGGCCGGTTTGTCGAAGCCGAACTGGCGCTCGATTTCCTTGATGAATTCCGGATCCAGCCCCTGGGCGCCGCGATACTTGCTGGTCTGCGGGCGGCTCGATGATTGGGCCGGTTTGTTCGCCTGGGCGACCTCGCCGCTGGACGTGCCGCTAATGCGGGCGGTGGCGTCTACCTGCAAGCCCTGCAATTTGGCGATCACCTGTTCCACCGGGCCACCCGGTGCGGCCTGAACAATAATAAAGTTGACGACCATGATGCCGAACAAGGTCGGGATGATCAGCAACAAACGGCGCAGGATATAGGCGAGCATGGCCTAGCTAATTGCCTTTCAGGGTTTTCAGGCCCTCGGTGGTGGAACGGGCGGCGTCGGTGTTGATCCACCAGGTGCTGAACTGGCTGCCGCCGCTGGCGGTAATTTTGGGCCGGTCAAACTTGTTCCAGAAGACCAGCCGGTCGTAGCTTAAATACCAATGGGGGATGACATAAAAGCCCCATTGCAAAACACGATCAAGCGCCCTTGTCCGGGCGATCAGGCTTTGCCGGTCCGGGGCGGCGATCAGGGCGGCGATCAGTTCGTCGATCACCGGATCATTAACCCCGGCGAAATTGCGGCTGCCGTTTTGCCGGGCCGCCGCCGATCCCCAATAGCCCAGTTGTTCGTTGCCCGGCGATTGGGACTGGCCCCAGGCGAACACCAGCATGTCGTAATCGAATGTTTCAAGGCGGCGCAAATACTGGGCCGAATCGACCGTCCGTACGCGGGCTCTAACGCCCAGCCGTTCCAGGTTTTTGACAAAAGGCAGGGTGATCCGTTCGAACGCCGGACTGACCAGCAGAATTTCAAATTCCATTTTCTGACCGGTCGCCGGGCGAACGCGCAGATTATCCTTAATCACCCATCCGGCCTGTTTCAGCAACTTGTCGCCCTGGCGCAAATTGGACCTGATGCGGCCATCACCCTTGGTTTTGGGCGGGTTGTATTCGGTGGTGAAAACCTGATCGGGGATTCGCCCCCGATAGGCTTCAAGAATTTTCAATTCGTCCCCCTGGGGCAGGCCGGTCGCCGCCAGTTCCGAATTGTCGAAATAGGACCGGGACCGGGTGTACTGGCCATAAAACAGGGTGCGGTTGGACCATTCGAAATCAAACGCCGTAGCCAGGGCCTGACGCACCAACGGGTCTTTGAACAACTCGCGCCGGGTGTTGTAAACGAAACCCTGCATTCCCGATGTGCGGTTGTGGCGCACTTCAATCTTCTTGATCAGGCCCTTCTCGACGGCGGGAATCTCATAAGCCGTGGCCCAGACTTTCGAAATGTTCTCGGCCCGATAATCAAACTCACCGGCCTTGAAGGCCTCGACCTGAACCGTGGCGTCCCGGTAATAATCGTAGCGAATGGTGTCGAAGTTATCCTGACCGACGTTGACCGGCACCTTGCTGCCCCAGTAGTCCTTGACCCGGCTGTAGCTGACAAACCGTCCGGCTTCGAAGCCGTCGATTTTGTAGGGGCCGCTGCCGAGCGGCGGCTCCAGGGTGGTGCGGGCAAAATCCTTGCCCTGCCAGTAGTGCTTGGGCAGCACCACCATCTGGCCGATAATCAACGGCAATTCCCGGTTCCGGTTGTTCTTGAAGACGAACTTGACGGTGCGCTGATCAATTTTTTCGACCCTCGCCACATCGGCATAATAATAGCGATAACTGGGTTCGCCTTTTTTCAGCAGGGTCTCAAACGTCCAGATCACATCGTCAGCCGTGATCGGTTTGCCATCGTGCCAGCGGGCTTCGGGGCGCAACACGAACTGGACCCAGGACCGGTCTTCCGGGGTTTCCACGCTCTCGGCCAGCAGGCCATAGGCGGTGAACGCCTCATCGGCGCTGGATGTCAGCAAAGTATCGTACAGGCGGCCCAGGCCAACGGCGGCCTCGCCCTTGATGATGAAGCCGTTGAAACTGTCGAAACTGCCTGATGCCGCCAGCTTGACCGACCCCCCTTTGGGGGCGTTGGGATTGACATAGTCAAAATTTTTGAAGTCCGGCCCGTATTTGGGGCTGCCGTGCATGGCGATGGCGTGTTCGGGCTGGGCCAGGGCCGGGGCGGCATATAGTGCGGCGGCAATCAGCAGGGCGGTGGATATACGGCTCAAAAGTGTGGCTCCTGTCAGCTTAACGATAGCATAGGGGATATTAGGAAATTGTGTCCTGATTGTGAACGGATAGAATATTCAAGGCGGCGCGGTGCATACGAATGTCCCCGGCGGCGACCACCCGGCCATCGGATTTGATGGTCAGGGGCTGTCCTTGCCAGTCGGTCATGGTTCCTCCGGCCCCGGTGACGACGGGGGCCAGCGCACAGAAATCATAAATTCCCATGGTCGCCTCGACGACCAAATCAAGGGTGCCATTGGCCAGCAGACCGTAGGCATAACAATCCGTGCCATAGACGGTGCGGCGGCAACGTTGGCGCAGGGCCTCGAACCGGCTGAATTCATCGGTCGGGAACATTTGCGGCGATGTGGCCGACAACCAGGCGTCTTTCAGGTCGGCACAAGACCGGGTGTGGCTTTCCCTGCCATCGAAGGTGGTCGCCAGGCCTTCACAGCCAATCCAGCGTTCGTCCAGCGCCGGCATGTCGATGATGCCGATGACCGGCACGCCATGCCGCAACAGGGACACCAAAGTGCCGAACAAAGGATTGCCGGTAACGAACGAGGTGGTGCCGTCGATGGGATCGATGGCCCAAACGTAGTCGGCGTCGATTCGGCTGTCGCCCAGCTCTTCGCCCAGGATGCCGTGCTCGGGATAGACTTGGGTGATCAGGTCTCTGATCGCCTGTTCGGCTTCCCGGTCGGCAATGGTGACCGGGCTGAAATCCACTTTGGCCTCGATATCCAGGGGGCCGCGAAAATATTTCAGCGCCACGGTGCCGGCCACATCGGCCAGCCGCACGGCCAGATCACGGGCCTGGGTTAACTCCAGGTCCATCAGGGCAGGGGCAGGGGAGAATCGCTCAGTCCCCTCAGATAGGTGATGATCGCGGCCCGGTCGGTGGCTTTGCGCAGGCCTTTGAATATCATTTTTGTGCCCTTGGCGTAGCTGCGGGGATTGGTCAGGAATTGATCCAGATCGCCATAGGACCAGTTGCCGCCGAGCCCGGCTAACGCCTTGGAATACCTGTATCCTTCGATCGATCCTTTTTGCCGGCCGAGCAAATTCCACAGGTTCGGGCCGGCCAGGTTGCGGCCACCCTTGTCAAAGGTGTGACAGCCCTTGCAGCGGCGGATTGATTTCTTGCCGGCCCCTAAATCGGCGCTGGCCAGCAGCGCCGACAGGTCGCCGCCGGTCTTGGTCATCACCTGTGTGGGCTGTGTGTCCGGAGTGATGGTTTCAGTTTTTTTCGGAGCTACGGTATCGACAGCGGAATTCCCATCGACCGCTAAATCTCCGATCACATTGACGGCGACGATCAGGACCGCCGTAAAGACGATGGCAAGGGCGAAGTTTTTTAAAAATCCTAAGTCCATGAAATCGGGTCCTGTATATTCTTGTGACCAGGCCGTTATACTGCGGCACGTCGAACAATGCTGATAGACCAGAACGGGAAAGAATACCAGATGAACGCGCCCACAGCCAAAGCCCAGGCCCCGAAAAATCCGCTGGTGGTGGTGCCGACCCGCATGGCGTCCCAGCGCTTGCCCGGCAAGCCGCTGGCCGATATTTGCGGTCAGCCGATGATTGTCCAGGTCTGGCGGCGGGCGATGGAGGCCGACGTGGGGCCGGTGGTGGTGGCGTGCGCCGAGATTGAAATCGCCGAGGTCATCGAGGCCGCCGGAGGCCGGGCGGTGATGACCCGGACCGATCACCCGTCCGGATCGGACCGGGTTTATGAAGCTCTTTGCACGGTTGATCCCGATGGCGACCATGATGCCATTGTCAACATTCAGGGCGACCTGCCGACCATCGAACCCGCCGCCGTGCGGGCGGTGCTGGAGCCCCTGGCCAATGGCGACGTGGATATTGCCACCCTGGCGACTGAAATCACGGTCGAGGCGGAAAAAACCAACCCCAACGTGGTCAAGGCGGTGCTGTCGTTGAATAACGGCGACCGGATCGGCCGGGCGCTCTATTTCAGTCGCCAGACCGTGCCCCATGGCGAGGGTCCGCTGTATCATCATATCGGATTATATGGCTTTCGCCGCGACGCCCTGGAACGGTTCATCGCCCTGCCACCGGCCCCCCTGGAACGGCGG
>CBFDVE010000106.1:0-7547 GCA_965613205.1 uncultured Rhodospirillaceae bacterium | reverse complement strand
TTCCATCTGGGAGGAGGACTGATTCCGGATCAGTGGAGAATCTGTTGAATCGGCCGTTTGTTATCGCCGCCATCGGCATTGTCGCCATCGCATTGGCCATCGGGCTGAATTACCTGTCGGGGCCGCTAGACCAAGCCGCCGCCCCTGTCGCCACCGACAAGAAGCAGCAACCACAGCAATCGGGCTCTGCCCGACCGGCGGCGGTCAAGCCGATACCGCCATCGTTTGACGTGGTGCGGGTCAACCCCAGCGGCGACGCGGTGATTGCCGGGCGCGCCGAAGCCGCCAGTACGGTATCGATTGTCGACAACGGCACCGAGAAAGGCCGGGTCAAAGCCGACCAGCAGGGTGAATGGGTGTTCGTACCCAAACAACCGCTTAAACCGGGTGAACACCGACTTAGTCTGAAAATGCTGATCGAAAACAAGCCGCCGATTCCTTCGGAATCGAATGTGGTGCTGGTGGTGCCCGAACCAGGCAAGGACATCGCCGGACAAGCCGGCAAAGGCCAGACGCTGGTGCTAAGGGTGGACCGGGACGGCAAGGCCACGGTGCTGCAAAAACCGGAAGGTGCCGGTGGCGGTGACCTGTCGGTCGATGCCGTCGAGGCGGCGGCGCGGCGGCGGTTGTGCGGCCCGCCGATAAAATTATCAACGGCGACACGCCAGCCCCGGGAAAGCCGGGTGTCGGCGTGCAGGAACAGCAACCACTGGCCCAGGGCCGCTTCGGCCCCGGCGGCCAGTTGCTGGCCTCGCCCTGGTGGCGCGACGATCAGGCGGGCCCCAAAGCGGGCGGCAATAGCGCAGGTCATATCGGTCGAACCGCCATCGGCGATGATGATTTCGTCCGTCGCTGCCGGGGCCAGGGCTTGCAAAACCGGACCCAGACGCCCGCCCTCGTTGAGGGTCGGGATGATGATGCTCAACGTAGGGGGTTGCGGCGACGACATGCCTAATGCATAGCATACCCTTTGTGCTACTGGCGGTTTTTGAGGGCCAGATGGCGCCACGCCCGTTCCATGGCATTGACGATCTTGAGAGTCGCCACGCTGATAACGAGTAGTTTTCGTGATATAAGATAGAAAAACTAAGGCATAAAAAGATGAGCCGTCGAAGCCGCCGCCCGCCATCTGAGTTTCACCCTGGCGGCGGACGAACTGAACGTGACTCCGGCGGCGATCAGCCACCAGGTCAAGGCACTGGAACAACATGTCGGGGGGCTTCTATTTGACCGCCTGACCCGCGCCCTGCGCCTGACCGACCGGGGCCGGGCCGCCCTGCCGGGGCTGTCGGAAGGGTTCGATCTGCTGGCCCGTGCCGCCGAGACCCTGACCGGCGGCACGGAACTCGATGTCCTGACCCTGACCACCGCTCCGGCCTTTGCCGCCAAGTGGCTGGTGCCAAGGCTCGATGATTTTCAGTCGCTCAATCCGGATATCAAGGTTCGTATCGATGCCTCTATCGGTGTCGTCGATTTAGGCCGGGACGGGGTCGATGTGGCGATCCGCTATGGCAGGGGCAATTATCGCGGGCACAGCGCCGAACGGTTGTTCGAAGAAGAGGTCTTTCCGGTTTGCAGCCCCAAATTGATGACCGGGCCCCATGCCCTGAACAAGCCACAGAATCTGGCTCATCATACCCTGTTACATGCCGGCCACGCGGCGCGGGATTCTTCATACCCGGAATGGCGTATGTGGTTGAAATCGGCCGGTATTAACAATGTGGACTGGCGCCGGGGACCGGAATTTTCGCACGAAAATATGGCCGTGCAGGCGGCCCTGGAAGGCCACGGGGTGGCGCTGGTCAATTCTTCCCTGGTGCGAGACGACCTGGCGGCGGGCGGTCTGGTGCGGCCGTTCGAACTGGGCATCGCCATGGATTTTGCCTACTACCTGGTAATCCCTGACGGCAACCAGGACAAACCCGCGATCAAGGCCTTTCGGCACTGGCTGCTTGATATTATATGTTCTTGATTTGTTCTTACTAATTTGATAACCTCCCCCGATGTTTGATATAAGGACTGATATTCCCCTCAAGGGCCGGGGGGCCATTGCCAACAGCAGCGGGCGCTTTGAACACTTCAGCCGCGTCACCGTTGACGATGGCTGGGACCATGATGATCCGGACCTGCCGCCCCTGCGGACCACGGTGACCCTGGAAGCCTGCCGTTCGGCACTGACCTATAACAGCTCGCCCGATTTGCCCTTCGACCGCTCGATCAACCCCTACCGGGGCTGTGAACATGGCTGTGTTTATTGTTTCGCCCGGCCCAGCCACGCCAACATGGGGTTGTCGCCGGGGCTGGATTTCGAAAGCAAGTTGTTCGCCAAACCCGACATCGCCTATGTGCTGGAAGGTCAGTTGCGCAAGCCCGGCTACCGCGCCCGGCCGATCATGCTGGGGGCCAATACGGACCCTTATCAGCCGATTGAAAAAAAGCACCGGTTGACCCGGCGCATTGTGGAAGTTCTGGCCGATTGCAATCACCCGGTGGCCATTGTCACCAAATCGGCCATGGTTTTGCGCGATCTCGATTTGCTTGCCCCCATGGCGACAAAAGGCCTGGTTACGGTGGCGGTTTCGGTGACCACCCTTGATCGGCAATTGGCGCGCACGCTGGAACCCCGCGCGGCAACGCCGGACAAGCGGATCAGCACGATCCGGCGGCTTGGCCTGGCCGGAATTCCGACCATGGTATTTGCCGCGCCCATGATCCCTTTTCTTAACGATGCGGAACTGGAAAATATCCTGGCCGCTGGCAAACAGGCCGGGGCCGTGGCGGCGTCCTATATTCTGCTTCGTCTGCCGCTGGAACTGAAAGACCTGTTCGAAGACTGGTTGCGTCAGCATGTGCCGGACAAGGCCGACCATGTGCTCAGCCTGATCCGCCAGAACCGGGGCGGTGATCTCAATGACGCATCGTTCGGCCAGCGCATGACCGGCCATGGTCCGTTGGCCACCTTGTTGGCTAAACGGTTCGATCTGGCCTGTCGCCAGCAGGGTCTGAACAAGGCCAAAAGCGGTGATATTAAACTCAACACCCACCTGTTCCGGGTGCCGCCTCGGGCGGGGGATCAACTGGCCCTTTTTTAAGGGCCTCGTGTTACTGTTTGCCATGCCCGATTTCAGCCTGGAACAATGCGCGACAGATGATGGATTCGATCCCGTTTGCGGCATCGACGAGGCCGGGCGTGGCCCTTGGGCCGGGCCGGTTGTCGCCGGGGTGGCGATCCTGCCTATGGACGGCCTGCCCGATGAATTGCGCGGGGGCCTGGATGATTCGAAAAAACTGAAAGCGTCAAGGCGGCAGGAACTGTTCACCGTCCTGCAAGGCCATGCCCAGGTGGCGGTGGGGGTGGCCAGCGTACAGGAGATAGATACCCTGAACATCTTGCAAGCAACCCTGTTGGCCATGGCACGGGCAGTCGAAAACCTGAAAACCAGACCCGGCCTGGCCCTGGTCGATGGCGATCGGGCACCCAGACTCGTCTGCCCGGTGCGCACCGTGATCAGAGGCGATGGATTATCTTTGTCCATTGCCGCCGCCTCCATTGTCGCCAAAGTCAGCCGGGACCGGATGATGGCCGATCTGGCCCGCAAACACCCCGCTTATGGCTGGGATCACAACGCCGGATATGGCACGCCCGAACACCAACGGGCCCTGGCCGACCTTGGCGTCACCGATCATCACCGGCGCAGTTTCGCCCCCATCCGCAAGATCATCGAAGCCTGACAGGCCCATATATTGAGTCCAAAATTTCGACCAGACCCCATATGTGGGACCCTGAAAATTAACTAACCCTTTGAATCTATTTACGTCTTGACGCCGACTCAGCGCTGACTCATTGTGCCGGTAACAACCTGGGCAGGGAGCACGCGGCGGTCGGTCGCGTCAGATTAAATGACAACCGAGACCAAGAAAAAGCCGATCAAGGATCAAATCCTGCACGGCGACTGCATCGAAATCATGAACGCCATGGCGGAGGCATCCGTCGATGTGGTCTTTGCCGACCCCCCTTATAATTTGCAATTGCAGGGGGACTTGAAGCGGCCCAATCATTCCACGGTCGACGGTGTCGATGATCACTGGGACCAGTTCGAGAGTTTCAAGGCTTATGACGACTACAGCCACGCTTGGTTGTCGGCGGCCCGGCGGGTATTGAAACCCGATGGTACTTTGTGGGTGATCGGCTCCTACCACAATATCTTCCGGGTCGGATCAATCTTGCAGGACCTGGGCTACTGGATGCTCAACGATGTCATCTGGCGCAAGACCAATCCCATGCCCAATTTCCGTGGACGGCGTTTTACCAACGCCCACGAAACCCTGATCTGGTGTGCCCGGGAAAAAGAATCCCGCTACAAGTTCAATTACCAGGCGATGAAAAACCTGAACGAAGATTTACAGATGCGATCGGATTGGGAACTACCCCTGTGTACGGGCCGGGAACGCCTGAAACAAGGTGGTCAGAAAGCTCATCCGACCCAGAAACCGGAATCATTACTATACCGGGTCATTTTATCGTCAACGGAAGTGGGCGATGTGATTCTCGATCCGTTCTTCGGCACCGGCACCACGGGTGCGGTAGCGAAAAAAATGGGCCGTCATTTCATCGGTATTGATCAGGAAAAAAAGTACGTCGATCTGGCCAAGGCCCGGATCAAGAAAGTCCGCCCCCTGAGCGAAGAAGAACACGAAATCTACACCACCCCCATCAAACGTAATTTGCCGCGTATTCCTTTTGGCCGCCTGGTCGAACGGGGCATGTTGCAGCCGGGCACCGTTCTCTACGACAGCCGTCGTCGCCACAAAGCCAGCGTTCGCGCCGATGGCAGCCTGATATCCTCTGACTTCCGGGGCTCGATCCATCAGGTCGGTGCCCATGTGCAAAAAGCCCCGGCCTGCAATGGCTGGCAATTCTGGAACGTGGAATTGAAGGGCGAACTGGTGCCCATCGACATCTTCCGCCAGAAATTGCGCGCCGAGTTGCATTAAGTTAGGCTAGTACCCACACTCATAAAAGGATGGCACGTTGGATCACTTTACAAGATTTCTGGGTAGGAAAAGCCACGCCGGCGATGCCGGGCATCGTCAAGTGGGTTTGACGCCCTCCAGAGGTCTTGTAAAGTGACCCGAAGGGCGGCTTTGCAGGCCCCTCGGACTGCGTTGCGTGTCTCTTGTGATGCTTTGGCATCACGGCGAAACCCGCGCCTTGCCGAGAAACCTGCAAAGCCGTCCAACGTGCCATCCTTTTATGAGTGTGGGGACTAGTCCCATGTCTAAATGGGATTCCCGCTTTTTACGTCTGGCCCGCGAGGTCGCGGCCTGGTCCAAGGATCGTTCGACCCAGGTTGGTGCGGTGATTGTCGGTGAAGACCGCACGCCCGGATCCTATGGCTATAACGGCTTCCCCAGAGGCATCGATGATGACCGGGAAGAACGCCACCAACGGCCGACCAAATACGACTGGACCGAACACGCCGAACGCAACGCCATCTATAATGCCGCCCGCCGGGGCGTGGCGCTCATGGGCAACACCATTTATGTCACCCATATCCCGTGTGCCGATTGCGCCCGGGCGATTATTCAGGTCGGAATTTCCCGCGTCGTCGCCGATGCCAGTTGCATGGAAGGCGGCTTCGCCGAACGCTGGTCCGATGCCGCTAAAGTTACCAGGGAAATGCTTGAGGAAGCGGGCATCCCGCTGGAGTTGGTCGAAGTGGCAGACGAAGAAAAGTAAAAGAACTGCTGGATTCCCGCGTTCGCGGGAATGACGGATTTATGGGGTGCGGCCTTAAAGCTCCTGTATGGCCTTAAGGCCTGACTTCCAGAGGCCAGCAAGCGCGACGAGCGCGCCCGCAGGGGCACCTTAGCGGGTCGGCACCGGTTCATCGCCGGAATAGTCGTAAAATCCGCGCCCGGTTTTGCGCCCCAGCCAGCCGGCTTCAACGTATTTAACCAGCAGCGGACAGGGCCGGTATTTGGTATCGGCCAGGCCTTCATGCAGCACGTTCATCACCGCCAGGCAGGTATCTAAGCCAATAAAGTCGGCCAGTTCCAGCGGCCCCATGGGGTGGTGGGTGCCGAGCTTCATGGAGGTGTCGATGGCCTGCACCGAGCCGACGCCTTCATACAGGGTATAGACCGCCTCGTTGATCATCGGCAGCAGGATACGGTTGACGATGAAAGCCGGGAAATCTTCGGCGTTGACCGGAGTCTTGCCAAGTTCCAGGGTCAATTCACGGACCGCCGCATAAGTTTCTTCATCCGTGGCGATGCCCCGGATCAATTCGACCAGTTCCATGCGTGGCACCGGGTTCATGAAATGCATGCCGACGAATTTCCCCGGTCGGTCGGTTTGTGCGCCCAGCCTGGTGATTGAAATTGATGACGTGTTCGATGCGACAATGGTGTCTTCGGAAACGACCGCGCAAACATCCTTGAGGATGCTTTTTTTCAGTTCCTCGTTTTCCGTCGCCGCTTCGATCACCAGGTCGCAATCCTTGAAGCCATCATACGACTTGCCGGTGGCGACGCGGGCGATGGCGCTATCCATATCTTGCTGGGATATGGTCGCCTTGGTGACCTGACGGGCCAGGCTTTTGTTAATGGCTTCGAGCCCGGCGCTCAGCCGATCATCGTCGATATCGAGCAGATGAATTTCGTGACCGGCCAGGGCGCACACATGGGCGATGCCATTGCCCATTTGTCCGGCGCCGACGATGCCAATTTTTTTAATGCCGGTAGACATGCTGTTTCCTCAAAATCCTTCTATTTATCCAGTTCCGCCGACAGTTCGGGCAAGGCCTGGAACAAGTCGGCGACCAGGCCGTAATCGGCTATTTGAAAAATCGGGGCCTCTTCGTCCTTGTTGATGGCGACAATCACCTTGCTGTCTTTCATTCCGGCCAGATGCTGAATGGCCCCGGAAATGCCGACGGCGATATACAGATCCGGCGCCACCACCTTGCCGGTCTGGCCGACCTGGTAATCGTTGGGCACGAATCCGGCATCGACGGCGGCCCGCGATGCGCCAACGGCGGCATTCAGCTTGTCGGCGATTTCTTCCAGCAGGTGGAAATTGTCGCCGCTTTGCATCCCGCGACCGCCGGAAATAACGATTTTTGCGCTGGCCAGTTCGGGCCGTTCCGATCGGGTCAGTTCCTGGCCCATAAATTGGGATAAACCCTGATCGCCGCCACCGGAAACCGTTTCGATGGCGGCCGTACCACCTTCGGGGCTGGCCGGTTCGAACGCCGTGCCGCGCACGGTGATGACTTTTGGTGTATCGGAAGATTGCACCGTGACCAGTGCATTGCCCGCATAAATCGGACGCACGAAGGTATCGTCAGAAACCACGTCGATGATTTCGGAAATTTGCGCCACATCCAGCAGCGCGGCGACGCGCGGCAAAATGTTTTTGCACGACGTTGTCGCCGGGCCGACGATGTGGCTGTAGCCCGGTGCCAGTTCGACCAGCAGGGCGGCGACGTTTTCGGCCAGGCTTCCGGCGAAGGCTTCGTTATCGGCCAGCAGAACTTTGCCTA
>CBFDVE010000105.1:0-7572 GCA_965613205.1 uncultured Rhodospirillaceae bacterium | reverse complement strand
GGGCAGCGCTCTATCCAGCTGAGCTACGGGTGCTTTGGGAATGGCGCAATCTAGCCTTAACGCCCGGTGGCGGCAAGGGGCAGTTTTGATGGATTGCCAAATGGCTGCCGCGCCCGCTATTTGCCGAGCTTGCCGCCGCCCAGGGCGAACCAGGTCAGGGCCGGGACAATGCAACTGATGGCCACGGCTTCAAGATAGCGCCCGTTGGCGATGGCCCACAGGACCATGGCAACCGTGACGCCACACCCAAGGGCGGCAATAACAAAAATCAGTCTTCTTTTTTTCATTGCGGAAGTGTTTAGCCTGTCCTGGATAAATAGACCAGCGATGACGTTTTATTTATGAGCGATGGGTGGCAGGTGGTGTGGCCGGCAATCGAATGAACAACGTCCGAAGACATCACAACCCGCCACCAACCCAGTCGGCGATGTCGGACCACACCACTTCCGCCTGCAAATCCCGCAACAGCATATGATAGCCGTTTTCGTAGGTTACAATTTTGCGCCGACCACTGGTATCGATGGGCAGGCTGGCCAGCATTCGTTCGGTCGGCTCTTTCGGAATAATCTGGTCCTGCTTGCCATATAATATCAGGCTCGGCAGCTTCAGGTCCGCCGCCGCCGCAAGGGCCGCGTCCATCAGGCCGGTCAGGCCATAGAGGGTGTCGATGCGGGTTTTGTTAATGACTAGTGGATCACGACCCAATGCCAGCAGCATTTGACGGTTGTCAGAGGCGACGATTTTCAGGCCGCGCCCGGTCAGGGTCAGGCCCGGCATCGTATGGGCCGACAGCCACAGGGCGGTGGTCTGGTACCAGGGCATGGTCGACCGTCCCCATACCGCCGGGGCCGACAGGATCACCCCGGCCACATTCAGGGCGGGTCTATCACCGGTGGTGGCGACCATGATCACGGCGGCGCCCATGCTTTCACCCAGCAGATACACAGGGGTCTCCGGATGCCGGTCACGGATCAGCTCGATCAGGCTGGTCAGATCGTCGATCAGGGCCGCCGTACCGGGCCAGTAGCCCCGCCCCGGTGCCGCGCCGAAGCCCCGTTGATCGTAGGCGTAGGAGGCAATACCCCTCGCCGCCAGCCAGCTTCCGGGGGTCGCGAAAAAATTGCTGTAATCGTTAAATCCGTGCAGGGCGATGATGACGGCGCTGGGACGGCCGCGGTCCGGCAGCCAGGATTTAAGCGGTAATCTGGCTCCATCGCGGGCCAGGAAGTGATCGTCGGACAAGGCCGGGGCGCCGGTCAAAGGGCCCGGCAGGCGGACGCTTGGTGTGCAGGAAACCAGCAAAGGGATGACGACAACCGCGACCCAAAGCCTGATCCCGGTTCGTCCGGTCATGGTACGTCGGTGCCGCTGGATTGGGCCGATGTCAGGCTGATGAAGACATCTTCCAGTGCGGAATCACGGGTATCTATTTCGGTAATAACCAGCCCGGCGGCTTGCACGGCGGCAAGTATTTCGCCGCTGTTGGTATTGCTTGGCGGATAGCAAAACCGTAACTGGCGGGGACCGCTCAGCTCGACATGAAAATGGCCAAGTTGTTCGGGCACAGAAGATATATCCTGGTCCAGGGTCAGGGTGATTTCCTTGGCGTCCAGGCGGCGCATCATGCTCGATTTTGGTTCGCACGCAATCAGCTTGCCGTGGTTGATGATGGCGATGGTATCGCACAGTTCCTGGGCTTCCTGTAAATAATGAGTGGTCAGCAGGATGGTCGTGCCGTTGGCGTTAAGGCCCCGTATATAGGCCCACAATTGCCGCCGCAAATCCACGTCCACTCCGGCGGTCGGTTCGTCCAGCACCAGCACCGGGGGCGAATGGACCAGCGCCTTGCCGACCAGCAACCGCCGCCGCATGCCGCCCGACAGGGTGCGGGAATAGACATCGGCCTTATCGGCCAGGCCGACCGCATCGAGGATTTCCAGGGTCCGCCGGGCGGCCTTCGGCACGCCGTACATGCCGGCCTGCAAATCGAGCGCCTCGCGCGGGGTGAAAAACGGGTCGATGTTCAGTTCCTGGGGCACCGCGCCGATCGACCGTCGGGCGGCTCGCATATCGTCTTCAATGTCGAAGCCCCAGATCCGGGCGCTGCCCGAGGTCCGGATCACCAGCCCGGCGAGGATATTGATCAGGGTCGATTTTCCGGCCCCATTGGGGCCCAGCAGGCCGAAGAACGAGCCACGGGGAATACTCAGGGTAACATCATCCAGCGCCAGCATGGGCGGTTGCCCGTGGCTGCCCTGGTAGGTCTTGCTCAGCGCCACGGTTTCGACGGCGTTATCGGGCAGGTGCTGGGTCATAGTCGGTACGGATCAAAGGAAAACGGAAGTTGCAAACATATGCGGGCTTTGAAAGTTGGCCCGGCTGGGGTTATATGTAATCTGTTGTTTCAATCTGCGCAATGGAACCGCTTCATGGAACCCGAACAACCCGTTCTCGTCGATCAAACGACCATTTCCTGCGACGGCGGTGGCGGCGCTTTGGGCCACCCCCTGGTCTACCTGAAATTTGGCTCGGCAGACGACAACGGCGAGGGTGAAATTGTCTGCCCTTACTGTTCGGCCCGGTTCATCCTGGACCGAGAGGCCGCCCAACCGGTCGGTCACTGATCGGTCCATCGGTGAGCCCTTCCGCCCCCCGGCATGTTTTCCTGATCGATGGATCGGGCTTTCTGTTTCGCGCCTATTACGGCATCAAGCACAGGATGACCCGCGCCGACGGCACCGTGGTCAACGCCGTGCACGGCTTCACCACCATGTTGATGAAATTGATCGAGGACACGGACGCCGATCATATCGCGGTCATTTTCGATTCCGCCCGCAAGACCTTCCGCAACGATATCTATCCTGACTACAAGGCCCACCGGCCACCGCCGCCCGAGGACCTGATCCCCCAGTTCGATCTGGTGCGCCAGGCGACGCGGGCGCTCAACGTGGCCTGTGTCGATATGCCGGGCTTCGAAGCCGACGATTTGATCGCCACCTACGCCACTTTGGCCAAGGAGCAGGGGGCCGATGTTACCGTGGTCTCGTCAGACAAAGACCTGATGCAGTTGGTCGATGACAAGGTGATCATGTTCGACGCCATGAAGAACAAGGAAATCCGCGCCGAACAGGTGATGGAGAAATTCGGCGTCGGCCCCGACCGGGTCATCGAAGTGCAGGCCCTGGCCGGGGATTCATCCGATAACGTGCCCGGCGTGCCCGGTATCGGCCTTAAAACCGCCGCCCTGCTGGTCAACGAATATGGCGATATGGAAGGGGTGCTGGCCCATGCGGAAGATATCAAGCAGCCAAAACGGCGGCAAAGCCTGATTGATTTTGCCGAAGCGGCCCGTATTTCGAAACAACTGGTGACCCTTAAAACGGACGTTGCCATCGACGTTCCCCTAAGCGATTTCGCCATCCAGGAGCCTGACCGGAAAACCTTGCTGACCTTCCTCGCCGCCCAGGATTTCAAAAAACTGGCCGAACGGGTCAACAGCCGTTATGGCTTTGCGCCCCTCGACGATCATGCGGCCATGGAAGAGCCACCGGAAATCGAGGCATCTTATGAGTTAGTGCAAGACGTGGATGCTCTTCAACGGTGGGTCAGGTTGGCCACGGCCAGGGGCGTGGTCACCATGGATACGGAAACCACATCGCTTAATGCCATGCAGGCGGAACTGGTCGGCGTGTCTTTATCCATGGAAGCGGGTTCGGCCTGTTATATTCCGCTCGCCCATCGACCCCCGGCGGCACAGGGAGCGCTGGATTTTGGCGGTGACGGTGGCGGCGGCGAGGAAGAAATAAAGCAAATCGATTTCCAAACCGCCCTGAAAATGCTCAAACCCCTGTTGCAGGACCCGACCGTCCTGAAGGTCGGCCAGAACATCAAGTACGATTGCCAGGTGCTGGCCAATTACGATATTGCCATCACCCCCGTCGATGATACCATGGTGCTGTCCTACGTGCTGGAATGCGGTCTGCACGGCCATGGTATGGACGAACTGGCCCTGCTGCATTTCGATCATCAGGCGATCAAGTTCAAAGAAGTCGTCGGCACCGGCAAGGCCCAAATCACTTTCGATCAGGTGGCGCTCGACAAGGCGCTGGATTACGCCGCCGAAGACGCCGACATCACCCATCGCCTGTATCGCTTGCTGAAACCCCGGCTGGCCGCCGAACACATGGTCACGGTATACGAAACCCTGGAACGCGCCCTGATCCCGGTGCTGGTGGCCATGGAACGCAACGGCATAAAGGTCGATGGGGCCGAACTGATCCGCCTGAGCGAGGATTTCGCCGCCCGCCTGATCGTCCTGGAAGGGCAGATTCATAAACTGGCCGGGCGCGATTTCAATGTCGCCTCGCCCAAGCAACTGGGTGAAATCCTGTTCGACGAAATGGCCCTGCCCGGCGGCAAAAAAGGCAAAACCGGGGCCTATGCCACCGGTGCCGATATCCTGGAAGGCCTGGCCGCCGATGGTCACGATCTGCCGCGCAAAGTGCTCGACTGGCGGCAACTTGCGAAACTCAAAAGCACCTACACCGATGCCCTGACGGCCCAGATTAATCCAAAAACCAAGCGCCTCCACACGTCTTATTCCATGGTCGGAACATCGACCGGCAGGCTGGCCTCAAGTGACCCTAATTTACAGAACATCCCCATCCGCACGGAAGAAGGCCGCAAGATCAGGCGCGCCTTTATCCCTGAAAAAGGATCGGTCCTGCTGAGCGCCGATTATTCGCAAATCGAACTTAGGCTGCTCGCCCATGTGGCTAAAATAGAGGCTCTAATCGAAGCCTTCATAGAAGGCGCCGACATTCACGCCATGACCGCGAGCCAAGTATTCGGGGTCCCCATGGAAGGTATGGACCCGATGGTCCGGCGTCAGGCCAAGGCGATCAATTTCGGCATCATCTATGGTATTTCCGCCTTCGGCCTGGCCCGCCAACTGGATATTTCCAGGGGCCAGGCGGGCCAGTATATCGAGGCCTATTTCGAACGCTATCCGGGCATCCGCGAATACATGGACAAGACCAAGGCAGAAGCCGCCGCCCAGGGTTTCGTGACCACCCTGTTTGGCCGCAAATGCCACGTTCGCGGCATCCATGACAAAAATCCGGCGGCCCGCAATTTCGCCGAACGGGCGGCCATTAACGCGCCGATCCAGGGCGGAGCGGCGGACATCATCAAACGCGCCATGGTCGCCATGCCGCAAGCCCTTGCAACCGCCAATCTACGGACTAAAATGCTGTTGCAGGTGCACGATGAACTGGTGTTCGAAGTGCCCCAGGGGGAAATCCAGGCGGCCGGAGACGTGATCAAACAGATCATGGAAAACGCCGCCCATCTGAACGTGCCTCTGATCGTCGATATCGGTCACGGTGATAACTGGGAGGAAGCGCATTAATGCCCAAGGAACTCAGAAAACTGGTGTTTTCCAAGGAAGAATTGAAGGCTGCGGCCTTTGACTATTGCCATCGCAATGGCGTCCGGATTCCCGAAGCACCCATAGACGAGCTGAAAATCGAAGACAGCGATCACGGGTTTTTAACTCTGTGTTTTGAAACCGGTGATATGGGAGACACCAAAAGTGTGTCGCTCGGTCGTGACCAGGTCGGCGCGGCGCTGATCAAGTACTGCTCGAACAACAAAATACCGATACCGCGCCAGGCCCGGAAAGTCCTGAAGGTCGATCAAGGCGATGTCGCCCTGATGATCAACCTGCACTGGCAGAGCGCCGGGTCTTCCTGAGCGCCCGGTAGCCCAGTAAAACAGCCAAAATCGAACCGTGAATGATCGGCTGCATCAGGTCGGCCTTGACCATCATGGTGTAATGAACCACCGCACCGACACCGACAAAATAAACCATCCGGTGCAATTTACGCCATCGCTTGCCGCCCAGTCGCCTGATCATGCCCTTGGTCGATGTGACCGCCAGGGGGATTAGAATCAGCATGTTCAACATGCCCATGGTGATAAACTTCCGCTTGACGATGTCGGCCCAGATATCGCCCCAATTAAAAGCCTGGTCGGCGATGATGTAGTTGGACAGATGCAGCAGGGCGTAGAAAAACGCGAACAACCCCAACATGCGGCGAAAGCGCACGATCACCGATTGGCCGGTTATGTGAACAAGGGGGGTGACGGCCAAAGCCAGCAACAGGGACCGAATGGCCCAGTCGCCGAGGAAACGGTTAACCGTTTCGATGGGATTGGCCCCCAAATCCCCATTGACCGCCCGCCAGAAAATCCACCCCAGCGGAGCCAAGCAAACAAGGAACACCACAGGCCTGGCGATCCACCGGATCTTTGTTTCGCGCATCATCTATAGGGAAATACTAGTAATACTTGGCCAGGTCCATGCCTGCGTACAGCCCGGCGACCTCTTCTTGGTAGCCGTTGAATTTAAGCGTCGGTACTTTGGATGAGAAATAGCCCGATCCCAACACCCGTTCCTTGGCCTGGCTCCAGCGCGGGTGGGACACGTCCGGATTGACGTTGGCGTAAAATCCGTACTCGTTGGGGCCGGCATTGTTCCAGGTGGTCGGCGGCATCTTTTCGACCAGGCTGATGCGAACAATGGATTTGATCGATTTGAAGCCATATTTCCACGGTGTTACCAGGCGCAGGGGGGCACCGTTCTGGTTCGGCAGTTCTTCCCCGTACAGGCCGACCGCCATCAGAGCCAGCGGGTTCATGGCTTCGTCCAGGCGCAGGCCTTCGACATAGGGCCAGGGCAGCACCCGGCGGGCCTGGCCGGGCATCTGGTCGGGATCATTGAGAGTTTCAAAGGCCACGTATTTGGCCTTCGACGTGGGCTCCATGCGCTTGATCATGTCGCCCAGCGGAATACCGACCCACGGCACCACCATGGACCAGGCCTCGACACAGCGGAACCGGTAAATCCGTTCCTGTAACTGGTGCGGCGACACCAGATCTTCGAAATCATAGGTGCCCGGCTTGCCGACTTCGCCGTCAACCACCACCGACCAGGGCCTGGCCTGGAAATCACGGGCCAGAACCGCCGGGTCTTCCTTGCTGGTGCCAAATTCATAGAAGTTATTGTAGGACGTGACGTAACTGGCCTCGGTCGGCGTCAGGCCCTTGCCATAGGCGCTTTTGGCCACATTTGCCAGCGCCCGTCCGGTCAGGGCCGCTTTGGCATCATTGGTCAGGGCGAAGGGCCCAAGGGCCGGGATCAGGCCACTGGCGGCGGCGGTCTTGATAAACCGTCTGCGGTCGAGAAAAACCGACTTCGGAGTGATCTCGCTGGCTTTGGGAGCGCACGCAGGCACAGATTTGATCAGCATGTAACGGACCTTCTCAGGATTTAGAAAATTTCCAGACTGAATATATCACGGACCAGAAAAATGAGAAATAACAACCCCGTGAGTACAGTTCCGTTTGCTCTTATATGGATTTCAGTATAATCGATTCCCATGCAAACCCTTTACCATCTCTGGCTCTCGCCCTTTTGCCGCAAGACCCGGATTGTGCTGGGTGAAAAGCGCATCGATTTCGCCCTGAAGGTGGAAAATGTGTGGGAACGGCGCATGGAATTTCTCGCCC
>CBFDVE010000104.1:0-7612 GCA_965613205.1 uncultured Rhodospirillaceae bacterium | reverse complement strand
CCCCGGCGGTCGGTTCGTCCAGCATCAGCACCTGCGGGTTGGTCATCAGCGCCCGGCCAACGGCCACTTGCTGGCGTTGGCCACCGGACAGTTCGCCAGCCGCCTGAAAGCGTTTTTCCCTGAGCGCCGGAAACAGCTCGTAGACATGGTCGAGTGTGTCGGAAAAATCGTCTTCCCGGATAAAGGCCCCCATCTCCAGATTTTCGTGCACGGTCAATGAGGTAAAGACATTTTGCGTTTGCGGCACGAACGACATGCCGGCCTTGACCCGTTCCTGGGGCGACAGTTTTGAGATATCCTTGCCACCCAGGGTGACGCAATCTTCATGTAAGGTCAGCATTCCAAACAGGGCTTTCATGGCGGTCGATTTGCCGGCCCCATTGGGGCCGACGACGACGGCGATTTCACCCTTGTCGACGGCGATGGTACAGCCTTTCAGGATATCTGCCCCGCCATAGCCGCCGCACATATTGTTGCCGACCAGGTAACTCATGGGATGTGTGCGCCCGGCTTGTTCTTAAGCCCGGTTCCCAGATAGGCCTCGATCACTTCTTCGTTTGATTTAACCTCTTCGGCGGTGCCTTCGGCCAGCAACCGGCCTTCGGCCATGACGATAACCGGATCGCACAGGCGGGAAATGAAATCCATGTCGTGTTCGATCATGCAGAATGTGTAATCCCGTTCCTTGTTCAACTTGATAATGGCATCGCCGATTTCGTTCAAAAGTGTGCGATTGACCCCGGCACCGACTTCGTCCAGCAGCACAATCTTGGCGTCGACCATCATCGTCCGGCCCAGTTCCAGTAATTTTTTCTGGCCACCGGACAAGGTGCCGGCCTGTTCGTCGGCCAGGTGGTTCAGGTTCAGGAAATCGATCACCTCGTCGGCCTTGTGGCGCACCTGCTGTTCTTCGGCGCGGACACGATCGCGGCGAAACAGGGCGTTGATCAGGGATTCACCCGATTGCTTGTCGGGCACCATCATCAGGTTTTCGCGCACGGTCAGGGATGAAAATTCGTGGGCGATCTGAAAGGTCCTGAGCAGGCCTTCGGGAAATAACTGATGGGGCTTTAGGCCCACGGTGTCTTTGCCATCAAGCGTAATGTGCCCGGCCGAGGGCGAATACAGACCGGCGATGATATTGAACAGGGTCGTCTTACCCGCCCCGTTGGGGCCGATCAGGCCGGTGATCGAACCCTTTTTGATGTTCAGGCTGATCCCGTCTACCGCTTTTATTCCGCCAAAATGCAAGGCGACATCATGAATGCCGATCAAGCCGTATCCCCCAAATCCCCCCAAAAAAATCATTCTATCTTGCGTTTTACAGAGATGCCAGTGCGAAGCCGTTTTTTCTGCCTTTTTTTACTCCATATATGGCTTTGTATATGGCTTTGTCGGCGAGCCGGGCGGCGGTGTCGGTTTCGCGGATCTGTTTTTGCCACCGTTTTCGTCAGCGTTATCAGGCCATTCGCCAATGGGGAAGGGTTTGTTATCCGAGGCATAGGTCAAAAAGGCGATCACCTGGGAAACATAAGCGGCTAATTTGCGTCCGAAACTCTTTAACCTTGCATTGGGGGCATCGCCGCCTAGCAGCACGGTGAAAAACTGGATCAGGGTGATCATACCAATCACTAAACCGGCCAGCCTGAAGGTGATGGTGAACAGAATGATATAGATCAGTCGGGTCCAGGTGCTGGTTTTGGTCAGGTTGGCACGGGTATTGTCGGCCATGGGGGCCTCCTGCAATGATGGACTCGACCTGATATAGTCCGGCCACTCAGAAAATCAATGCAAATGCAGCTTGCCGGGCAGCTCCTCGATGGCCGCGTCGATCAGGGCGTCGGCTTTGCTGCCGGTGACTTTTTCGACCAGCATTCGGCGGCTGGCTGCCAGGGCCAGATCGATGGCGGCGGCGCGCACATCGTCGATGGCGGCGGCCTCGGCCTGGGCAATACGGTCTTTAGCCTGACGTTCACGCCGCGCCAGCAGGTTGTTTAAATCTTCGGCCGCCTTTTTGCTCAGGTAATCGGCTTCGGATTTGGCCCGCTCGGCGATTTTCCTGGTTTCCTCGGCGGCGCCCCGCTGTTTACGCTCGTAAGAAGCCAGCAAATCCTGGGCTTCTTCGCGCAGGCGGGTGGCTTCTTCAATTTCCGTGCGAATGCCTTCCGAGCGCTGATCGAGGGCGGTCGAAATTTTTTGCACAATGGTCTTGCCGACCAGGGCGACGGTCAGCACGAAGGCGACCATGACCCAGAATTCGGGGGCATCGTAAAAGGCGGCGGAGCCCTCTGCTGCAACGGCGGCGTAAGCGACGCTCATCGACGTTCCTCCATTATCCTGGCGACCACGGCGGCGACTTCTTTCTTGTTCAGGGTCTCGCCGATCAGCTTTTCCGTGCTGGCCTGGGCCACGTCACCGGCGACCTGGTCCAGCGATGCCATGGCGGCATCGCGGGCTTGATCAATATGCTGTTCGGCGCTTCTGGTTTGGGCGTCCAGGTGTTCGCTCAAACGCGCCTGTTGGCGGGCGGAATCTTCGGCGATGCGACTGATCGTGTCGACCATCACCCGGTGCGCTTCGGCGCGCGCTTCGGCCAGTGATTCTTCATAGGCCTCGGCGGCGGCCCGGGCTTCTTTTTGCAGGTCCTCGGCCTTGCCTAGATAATCTTCAATGCGGCGCTGTCGTTCCTCCAGAACCTGGCTCACACGCGGCAGGGCAACCCTGGACATAACCAGGTACAGCACAGTGAACGTCAGCACCAGCCAGATGATTTGCGGCGGGAATTTGCTGATATCCAACTGCGGCAGACCGGCGGCCTGGGCCGGTGAACTTAAACCCACCAGGACTGTAGCAATGATCGGCGAAGCCATGAGTTTGCGCATGCAGTGCTCCTGCAAGAGTTTCACAAACGATGGCCAGGACTTAGCACGACTTGGCAAGACTTGCTAAGTCCTGGCCACCGTTCAAAAATCAAGTGAACAGGATCAGGAACGAGATCAGCAGCGCATACAAGGCAACGGCTTCAACCAGTGCGAAGCCAAGCATGGCCAGGCCGAAAACCTGGCCACGGGCGGCCGGGTTGCGGGCAATAGAGCTGATCAGGGATGAAAAGATGTTGCCGATACCGGCGCCAACGCCTCCCAGGCCAATAACGGCCAGTCCGGCGCCTATCATTTTTGCGGCATCAAGTTCCATGGTTAAAATCCTCTGTTTCTTTTAGGTAAAATTCAGGTTGAAGGGAAAGCAGATCATTCAATGCATATTAATCGCGTCGTTCAGATACATGCACGTCAGCACGGTAAACACATAGGCCTGCAGGAAAGCGACCAGCAGTTCGAACACGGTCAGCGCCACGTCCACCGCCAGCGGTGCCCAGCCGCCCATGATACCAAGCGGGATGATAAAAGCGGCAAACACTTTCAACATGGTGTGGCCGGCCATCATGTTGGCAAACAGCCGGATCGACATGCTGATCGGCCTCGACAGGTAAGACAGGATTTCAATGGGCACCAGCACCGGGGCCATGGCCACGGGCACGCCCTTGGGCAGGAAAAAGGTGAAAAAGTGGAAGCCGTGCCGGATGAAGGCAATAACCGTGACTCCCAGGAACACAAACAGCGCCAGGGCAAAGGTAACGGCGATGTGGCTGGTGAAGGTAAAGGCGTAAGGGATCAGGCCAATCAGGTTGGCGAACAGGATGAACATGAACAGCGAAAAAATAAATGGGAAATACCTGCGACCGTCGTTGCCGACGTTTTCCCTGATCATGCCGGCGATAAATTCGTAACTGATTTCGGCCAGGGATTGCCAGCGACCGGGAACCAGCGAGCGCTTGCCCATGCCCAACGTCACAAACAGGGTGATGGCGGCGACCGAGATGACCATGAACAGGCCCGAATTGGTCAGCGAGGCATCGATCTCACCCAGTTGAATGGGAATCAGGGTCTTGATGGTAAATTGTTCTAGCGGATTTGCCACGTTGTCATCGTCCGTTGTGTCGTTATTTGTCAGCCGTCGATTTTATCTTCTGGCCGTATATATCCAGGGGCCGACCCCATGCTACTTGCTGCCCGGTACACATTCAACACCCCGGCGGCGGCACCGAGGAAAAAAAATAGCACGAAAAACCATGGCCCGGTATCGAGCCAGTTGTCCAGTAAAAGCCCGATCACCACGCCGACGATCAGGGCCGATACCAATTCCGAACCGACCCGCATAGCCATGGAGAAACCCGACGCATCGCCGGTGCCGCCAGGGCGGTTTTCCGGGGCTCCGATTTTCCCTTCCTGCCGGGCCTGTTTAAGCCGGTTGTCCAGGTCTTTCAGGTCCTTGTTGGGATGATCGTCGCTCATCAATCCTGTGCGCCAATTTTGTCCCCGCAAATGCCCGCCAAACGGGGCCGCAAGTTTGTTTAAAAACCGTGCGGAAAGTAAAGCCCTGCCCAGGCCCTGTCAAGGTCCAAAGAGTACGCCATAACCGATTGATAATATTAGATAATACTGAAGCACATTGGCAATAATACCGCACTGCAATATAGCCTAGGCCGTCTGGCGTATCTGTTCGGCCTGTTGCAGGTCGACCGAGACCAGTTGGGAGACCCCCCTTTCGGCCATGGTGACGCCGAAAAGCCGGTGCATCCGGGCCATGGTCAGGCGGTGATGGGTGATGATCAGGAAGCGGGTGCGTCCGGTGGCGGCCATTTCATCGAGCATGGAGCAGAAGCGGTCGACGTTGGCGTCATCCAACGGCGCGTCGACTTCATCGAGCACGCAAATCGGTGCCGGGTTGGTCAAAAACACCCCGAACAGAAGCGCCAGCGCCGTTAATGCCTGCTCGCCGCCGGACAGCAAAGACAGGTTTTGCAGCCGTTTGCCCGGCGGGCTGGCCATGATTTCCAGGCCGGCCTCCAGCGGGTCATCGGAATCGGTCAGTTCCAGATAGGCCTTGCCGCCACCGAACAGGCGTTTGAACAGGGTCTGGAAATGGCTATTGACCTGGTTGAAGGACTGCAAAAGTCGTTGTCGGCCTTCCCGGTTCAATTCCGATATGCCCTTGCGCAGTTTGTCGATCGCCAGCAGAAGATCTTGCCGTTCGGAATCCAGGGTCTCGATCTGTTCCTTAAGCTCCAGGGATTCCTGTTCGGCCCGCAAGTTGACCGGCCCCATGGTATCCCGTTCGCGGATCAGCCGTTCGACCTTGCGTTCGGTGGCGTCCAGTTCGGGCAGGGCTTTACCGTCGTCGAGCCCGGCGATTTCCGCTAACTGGTCGGGTGCGACATCCAGTTTTTCCCGCACCCGCTCGGCCAAGTCGTTGATTGCCTGATCAGATTGCTCGACCAGGCCTTCGGCGCGGACCCGGTGTTCTCTCGCTTGCGCCAATTGAGTTTCGGCCAGTCGCAGGGCTTTTTCGGCATCGCCAAGAAGATTTTCCGCCTCGGCCAGTTTTTCCGCCGCCTGTGTGCGGGCCCCTTCGGAACTTTCGATTTGATCCATCAGGGACTTGCGTTGCTGCTGGATTTGTTGGGGCAGGGCGCGCAGGCGTTCCAGGTCGCCCTGCTCGCCTTTCCGGCGTTCGCTCAGTTGATCGATTTGCTGCGACGCGCCGGTTGCCCGCTGGTTCCAGGATTGCGTCTCGCGATTGATATCGGCGAGCCGGTTGCGACGCTGTTCGGCGGCCCGGACCAGCGTATCGAAGGCGCTTTGCCGTTCCAGTTGCAGGGCCCGGCGTTGAGCCAGGTCGGTGCGCATCAGGGCGATCTTCTGACGCGCCGCTTCCGGCTCGGGCAGGGCCGCCAGATTTTCCGTCGCCCGGTGGCGATGTCCGGTGGTTTCTTCCAGATCGACACCAACGGCGTTTTCGGTTTCGCCGAGCGCGGTCAGGCGAGAGCGATGATGGGTCGCATTTTCCTTGATACCGCCGAGAGTATCGCGGGCCTGAAGATAGCCGCGGTCGGCTTGCGCAACCGTATTGCGCAGCTCTTTTAAATGGTTTTCAGCGGCGGTGGCGGCGTCACGGGTGGCGTTCGTCGCGGTTTCGGCGGCGCTGGCATCGGCCTCCGCATCGCTCAACTGGCCGTCGATTTCGTCCAGGCGATTGCGTTGCTGCAGTCGGGCTGCCGCCGCCGTTTGCGCCCCGGCGTTGACGGTGAAACCGTCCCACCGCCACAGGCCACCTGCCAGGCTGACCAGGCACTGGCCTTGCAACAATTGATCGGCCAGCCGGTCGCCAGCGACAGCGTCTTCGACCACGCCAATCTGGCCCAGGCAGCGGCACAGGGCATCGGGACCGCTGACAAACTGGCTCAAGGGTGGGACGCCGCCTGCCAGGGCCGCCGGGCTGGCGAACGGCGGCAGGGTTTTCCAATGGACCGGTGCGGGTTGATCGGTGGGGGCCGACAAATCTTCCCCCAGGGCCGCCCCCAGGGCCGCCTCGTAGCCCGGTGTGACGGTCACTTCATCGATCAGGGCGGGCCATTCCTGATCACCCGCGTGGGATTTCAAAATATCGCCAAGGGCCTGTTCTTCCGCTTGCAGCCGGGCCAGGGCGGTAAAGGCCAGTTGCTGGGCGGCGAGCGCCTGACTGACCTTTTCACCGGCCTGGGAGCGGGCGGTTTCGGCCGTTTCCACCCCGGTGCGGGCCTGTTCCAGGTCGGTGCTGCATTTTTCCAACTGGCTCTCGGCGGTGGTCAGAACGTCGGCACCGATAGCCTCGGCTTCAAGGCGGCTCCGTTGTCCGGCGGCATCGGCGGCCCGCGCCGACAGCCTGGCCTGGCGTTCACTCAGGTCGGCGATGGTGCGGGTCAGGCTGGCGCGGCGGGCTTGATCGGCGGCCAAGGCATCGGTCAGACCGCTCAGTTCCCGGTCCAGGGTGGTCACCGACAGGTTGGCCTGGGCCAGATCGGATTTTGCCGTCTCGCCAGTCTCTTCCTCGCCCTGTCGGGCCGCCTCAATTTCTTGGTGTTGTTCATTCAGGATCGCCATGGCTTGCCCGGCATCCACGGCCAGGGCCTTTTCCCGGCTTATATCGGACGATATCTGGGTCAGTCGATGTTCCGTGTCCAGGCGAGCCTCGGCGATGCGCTTTTCTTCCGCGTCCAGGCCGTCGCGGGCGACGGTGAAGCGGTGCAGTTGCGCCGCCGCCTCGGCCTGCAACTGGCGCAATTCCGGCAAGCCTTCGGCGCAAGCGGCCTGACGGGTGGTAGCGGTGGCGGCCAGGCGGGTCAGTTCGGTGACGCGAGCGTTGGCGGTGATCAGAAGGTGCCGATGCTTTTCCAGCCCTTCAGAGGTCGCCAGCCAGCGCAAATGATAAAGGCTGGCTTCCGCCTTGCGGATATGGTCCGACAGATTGCGGTAGCGATTGGCCTGGCGGGCCTGTTTTTTCAGGCCCTGCATCTGGCTATCCAGAGTATCGAGAATGTCCTGCAGGCGTTCCAGATTGGTTTCCGCCCCGCGCAGGCGCAACTCGGCCTCGTGACGGCGGGAATGCAGGCCGGTAATACCGGCGGCTTCTTCCAGCAGGCTGCGCCGCTGGATTGGCTTGGCGGCGATCACCGCACCGATCCGCCCTTGCGACACCATCGCCGTGGACCGGGCCCCGGTGGATGAGTCGGCGA
>CBFDVE010000103.1:0-7620 GCA_965613205.1 uncultured Rhodospirillaceae bacterium | reverse complement strand
AATGGAATAGAGGCTATAAGCGATCCATGAACGACCAATCGGGCGATGACAGCGGGAAAAAGCTTTCCTTCAAGCGGCTGCTGCCGTTGTTGTTGATCGGTGCCAGTTGCATCCCGTTTTTTGTTCTGGGTCTGAGCGATTACTTGTCGATCGGCGGCCTGAAAACCCATAGCGAGGCCATTCTGGCCTGGACCAGCGAAAATTATCTGATGGCCGTGCTTTCTTTTGTTGGGGCCTATATTCTGGTCATCAGCATGTCGCTGCCAGGCGGCGTCCTGCTGACTGTGATTGGCGGCTTCCTGTTCGGCACGCTGGAATCAACCGGCTATGTGGTGTTTGGCGCGACCCTGGGGGCGACGGTGATCTTCCTGGCGGCGCGCTACGCTTTTGCAGATTTTCTGCGCGCCAAGTGCGGTGCATCGGTGCGAAAAATGGAAGATGGCTTTAAAGCCAATGCGCTCAGCTACCTGTTGTTTCTGCGGCTGGTTCCCTTGTTTCCATTCTGGCTGGTCAACCTGGTGCCGGCCTTTATTGGCGTCCGGATCCGCACATTTGTAATCGGAACGTTTATCGGCATCATTCCCGGTACCTTCGTTTTTGCCAGTGTCGGCAGTGGCCTGGGCATTGTCTTTGAACGGGGCGGCGAACCCGATCTGGGTATTATTTTCACGCCAGGTATTATTATTCCGATCATCGGCCTGGCCGTCCTCGCCCTGGTCCCGGTTTTTTATAAAAAGTTCACAAACGATTCAGCCTGATATAGTCCGCAAGGGCCAATTTTTGCGATCAGAAAAACAAGGATACCGATGGGCGAGCCAATTGCAGTGGATATGTGCGTCATTGGTGCCGGCGCCGGGGGGCTGTCGGTGGCGGCGGGCAGCGCCCAGTTGGGGGCTTCTACCGTGTTGATCGAAAAAAACATCATGGGTGGTGATTGCCTGAATTTCGGTTGTGTGCCATCAAAAGCCATGCTGGCGGCGGGCCACGCTGCGGAGGCTGCGCGCCGGGCCGACAAATTCGGCATCAGGGTTGGTGCGCCGGAGATATCGGCTGCCGCCGTTTATGACCATATGCGCAACACCATCGCCGCCATTGCGCCGGAAGATTCCCGGCAACGGTTTGAAGGGCTCGGCGTCAGGGTGATCATGGGTGAGGCCCGTTTCAGTGGCCCAGACCGGGTCGTTGTCAATGATCAGGAAATCCGGGCCAGGCGTTTTGTCATCGCCACCGGGTCGAGCCCCCTGGTGCCGCCGATCTCCGGCCTGGACCAGGTTCCCTTTTTTACCAACGAGACCATTTTCAAGGGCCCGGACCTGCCCCAAGACCTGATCATTATTGGCGGGGGCCCGATTGGTATGGAACTGGCCCAGGCCCATCGGCACCTGGGCGCCAACGTCAGTGTCCTGGAAATGGCCAGGGTGATGCCCGCTGACGATCCGGAACTGGTCGATGTGGTGATCCGGTGCCTGACCGAAGATGGGGTTCAAATCCATCAAGGCGCCGCCGTCACAGGGGTCGAAAAAACCACCCAGGGGTGTGTCGTGATCTATCAGCAGGACGGCACGGAACGGCGGCTCGAAGGAAGCCATATTCTGGTGGCGGCAGGGCGGCGGGCCAATGTTTCGGGATTGGATGTGGAAAAGGCGGGGATTAAGGTATCGGCCAGGGGCATTGATGTAGACGCCCGGTTGCGAACCAGCAACCGCAGGATATTCGCCATCGGCGATGTCGCCGGAGGCTTGCAGTTCACCCATGTGGCCGGTGATCAGGCCGGCGTGGTCATCCGTAACGCCTTGTTTCGGCTGCCGGCCCAAGCGAAAACCCATGCCGTGCCGTGGGTCACTTATACCCTGCCGGAATTGGCCCAGGTCGGCCTGACCGAACAGCAGGCGCGGCGGCAACATGGCGATATTCGGGTCCTGCGCCGTGATTTTCAGGAAAACCACCGGGCCCGGGCGGAATTGGACACGGCCGGTTTGATCAAAGTGGTGACGACGAAAAAAGGCCGTATTCTGGGGGTCGGTATCGTCGGCCCCCATGCCGGCGAGCTGATCCAGGTCTGGATTCTGGCACTCTCGAAAAAAATGAAAATTGGCGATATGGCCTCGATCATTGCCCCTTATCCGAGCCTCGGCGAAATTTCCAAACAGGTGGCCGGCAGCTATTTCACGCCCGCACTGTTCAGTGACCGGAGCCGAAAAATAGTTCGCTTTCTAAGATTGTTTGGCTGATGGCAAAGTCCGAAAGGCCCCTGACCACGGCAATGACCGGTCTGTCGGCCAGGCTGCTGGTGTTGACCATCTTTTTTGTCCTGCTGGCCGAGTTGCTGATCTATACACCGTCGGTTTCCCGTTACCGAAAAAACTATCTGGAACAGCGCATCGCGACGGCCCATGTCGCGGTGCTGGCCCTGGAAGCGACACCCGACAACATGGTCAGCGAGGAGCTGGAATCCGAACTGCTCTATCATGCCGGGGCCTATGCGGTTGCCCTGAAACTGCCAAACCGGCGGGTTCTGCTGTTGGCCAAGGATATGCCGCCAGGCATCGATATGACCTTCGATCTGCGCCAGGGCAATTTTCTGATGTGGATCAAAGACGCCTATTCGGCCATGTTGCAAGATAAGAACCGGATTTTGCGGGTCATTGGTGACTCGCCAAAATCGCCTGGGGTGAGTGTGGAAATCGTCATCGACGAAGCGCCCATGCGCCAGGAAATGCTGGGTTTTTCGGCCCGTATTCTGCAACTATCCATTGTCATATCGCTGCTCACGGCGGGGCTGGTTTATCTTAGCCTGGTGCTGCTGATGGTTCGCCCCATGCGCAGGATTACCCGGGCAATGGTCCGGTTTCGCCAGGACCCTGAAGATGTCTCGCGGACCATCAAGCCGAGCGGACGCCATGATGAAATTGGCGTCGCCGAACATGAACTGGCGGAAATGCAAAAAGAACTGCAATCAGCCCTGATCCAGAAAACCCGTCTGGCCACACTGGGGGCGGCGGTGGCGAAAGTTAATCACGACCTGCGCAACAGCCTGGCGACGGCGGTCCTGGTTTCCGACAGTTTAGCCGATAGCGAAGATCCGGAAGTTCAAAAGGTCGCGCCCCGTCTCTACAGGGCCATCGACCGGGCGGTCAATTTGTGCAGCCAGACCCTGAACTATGTCAGTGGTGACGCCGCCGAGATGAAAATGTCGCCTTTCCATCTGAGCGAACTGATCAGCGAAGTTTTTGCTGCCATGAAAGGCGAGACCGAGTGCCAGTTGATCAACCAGGTGGAATTTGAAATTGATCTGCACGCGGATCGGCGGCAACTGTTTCGGGTTGTTCATAATTTGGTCCTCAATGCGCTCCAGGCAGGGGCCAGGGTGGTCCGTATTTCGGCGCGAAAGTCGCTAGTCAAGGTTGAAATTGATATCGAAGACGATGGTCCGGGGATGACGGAAAAGGCTCAAAACAATTTGTTCGAGCCCTTTACCGGTTCCAGTCGCGAAGGGGGCACAGGCCTGGGCCTGGTCATCGCCAGAGACATCGCCCGCAGCCATGGGGGTGAATTATTGCTCGGTAGCACTGGCCCCGAAGGCACCCGTTTCAAGCTGTCTTTGCCACAAAAACTCTAGGTCACTAATCCCCCAGCGCCACGCCTTCGCGCCGGGGATCGGCGCCGCCATAAAGTTTGCCGTCCCGTACGCGGATGCCATGTAAGCCACTGGTCATGTCACGGATGCGTATCGTGTGGCCGAGCGCCTGTAACTTCAGCTTCAGGGTCATCAGCGTCGTGCCCTTTTCCAGATCGGTCGGGCCGTTGCGGCTGGTGAAGTGGGGCAGGTCGATGGCTTTTTGAATGTCCCAGTCCCAATCCAGGGCGGCGATCAGGGTTTTCGCCACATAGCCGATGATGTTCGAGCCACCGGGCGAGCCGATGGCCATGACCACCTTGCCGTCGCTATCGAAGACCAGGGTCGGGGCCATGGAACTGCGCGGTCGTTTGCCCGCCCCAACCGCATTGGCGATAGGGCCGGACTGGTTCTCCGGCCGGAAGGAAAAATCCGTCAGTTGGTTGTTGAGCAAAAATCCGTTGGTCATCAGCCGCGAGCCAAAGGCGTTTTCGATGCTCGATGTCATGGAGACGGCGTTGCCATCGCCATCGATGACGCTCACATGGGTGGTCGAAATGCCCTTGCTTTCACCGGCCGGGGCGAAGTTCCAGGAGCCGCTCAGACCCGGCATTCCGGGGACCGCCTTGTCGCCGATTTTGCCCGGCACGATTTCCCTGGCGCGGAGTTCCAGGTAACCGGGATCGAGCATTCCGGCGGTCGGCACCGGAATGAAATCCGGGTCGGCGATATAAATGGCCCGGTCGGCGAAGGCCAGCCGCGAGGCCTGGGCGATCAGATGCACGGTTTCGGCGGTCGGGATGCCGCCCGTCTCCGGCTTCATGGCGGCCAGGTCGAAGGACTGCAAAATCCCCAGAATCTGCAAAGTGGATATGCCGCCCGATGAGGGCGGGCCCATGCCGCAAATCAGCCATTGCCGGTAAAACAGGCAGACCGGGTCGCGCTTCACGGCCTTGTATTGTTTCATATCCTCCAGGGTCAATCGGCCAGGATTTTTGCTCGCGCCGTTCACGGTACGAACAATGGCTTCGGCCAGGGGGCCGCTATACAGGGCATCGGCGCCTTGTTCGGCGATCAGCCTAAAAGTGGCGGCCAGATCCTTGTTGACCAATCGGTGGCCGACCGGCCAGGGTGATCCCGCCGGGTCGTAAAAATAGTCTGCCGTGGGGCCGAAGGTTTTCAGGTATTTATCGCGGCTGACCAATCCATACAGCCGTTCCGAGACCAGAAATCCATCGTCTGCCAGCTTGATGGCGTCTTCGAACAGGTCTTTCCAGGGCAGCTTGCCGTTTTCCCGGTGGGCCATTTCCAGCATACGCAGGGTTCCGGGAACACCGACAGACAGGCCACCGACAACGGCCGCGAAAAACTTGCGCGGCTTGCCGTCGTCGCCCAGGAACATGTCAGGCGTGGCCTTGGCCGGGGCGGTTTCGCGACCGTCATAGGCGGCGATCTCGCCGGATTTCTGGTTGTAGTGCAGCAGGAACGCGCCGCCGCCGATGCCGGACGATTGCGGTTCCACCAGGTTCAGGACCATCTGGGCGGCGATGGTGGCGTCGATGGCGCTGCCGCCCCGGCGCAAAATCCTGCGCCCGGCTTCTGCCGCCAGCGGGTTGGCGGTGGCGATCATCCATTTTTCGGCGACCACGACCCGGCGCATCGGCGCGGGCGTCGCAACCGTCGCGGACGGTGCGACCGTCGCGGACGGTGCGACCGTCGATGCGGCTTCCGGGGCTGGCGTTTCGGCCACAGGAGCCGGTTTCGGCGGCGTACCACAGGCCCCCAGGGCAAATAACAAAGCTAATGATAGAAAAGAGATTTTCATGATCCGTATGCTACCCCTTACAGGTATGATAGGTAAACGGTATTGGTTTATTTCCGCGGAGACAGTTGACGGTATGGAGTGGTTTACGGAGAACAGGATCGCCTGGATGGGCCTGTTGTTCCTGGGTGTGCTCTATTGGGCCTTTCGCTCCCGCTTTAAAAATCGTCGGCGCCGACCGGGTGATCCCAACGATACCGATACCCGATAAATGGAAAGCCTGTTCGGAGTCTTCCTGAGCGCCTTTCTGGCGGCCACCATCCTGCCATTTTCTTCCGAAGCGGTGTTGGCGGCGTTCTATGTGTCGGGCGGTGGCGAGGCCGTGTCCCTATGGGCGGTGGCGACAGTGGGCAATGTGCTTGGCGCCGTGGTCAACTGGGGCCTGGGGCGGTATGCCCTGCATTGGCAGGGGCACAGGTGGTTCCCTTTTTCAAGCCAACAACTGAACCGGGCGAAAAGCTGGTTCGCCCGTTACGGAATATGGTCGCTGGGATTTGCCTGGCTGCCGATCATCGGCGATCCGCTGACCTTTGCCGCCGGTATGTTGCGGGTCAGGTTGTCGATATTCCTGATATTGGTGACGCTCGGCAAGGCGGCCAGATACGCCGTCGTGCTACAGGCCGCTGATGCTTTAAAGAATTAGCGCAGGTACAAATGCACTTCGTTGGTTTTCGACGCGGCGCTGGATTTACCCGACACGGCGACCCGCGACGGCGGCAAGCCCATTTCAACCAGGGACCGCAACACACCTTCGGCATAGCGCTGCGCCTTGTTGGAATTAAGCGCCACCCGGGCCGGGCCTCCGGCCAGGGGGGAGACGGCGACCAGATCGAAGATGGCATTGGGCCGCCGTTCCAGGACCCGGCTGACGGCGGCATACAGGGCCTGTTGATAGGGCACGTCGGGCCGGTCGAAACGAATAACGACCAGGGGCCGGCGACCGGTGGTGTCCGTCGCCCGCGCCGGACCCTGGAAAATGGATCCGCCAGCGGCCGAAATAATCGCCTGGTTGGCCAGGCTGGCGCCGAATATTTCGCCGCTTTTGATGCCCACGGCCAGCAAGTTCAGGTTGGTCCGTTCGGTCGCTACATAGTTGGTCTGGCGCCTGACATCGTCGGCCAGTTCTTTCAGCAGCCGTTCGATCAGCACCACCGTGCGGTTGACCTCGTCTTCAAGAATGGCCAGTTGCACATGGTCTTCGTCGATAGCACCCGATACGCTGAAGGCGGCACGCACGGATTCAGATAAAAACGCCGACAGGGTCGAGGCAGAAGCTACTTCGCCGGCCAGCTTGGTCAGTTCGCCCGTATCGAAACTGATTTTTTCCAGGTTGGCCCGCGCGCTGTTGTAACGCTGGACCAAAATCGGGTTGCCCGGCGTGGTGCCGACCTGCAGGCGGGTGTTAATCAGGGCGATCGAGCCATGGTACAACTGTGAATCGCGGACGATGCTGGCGCGCAGGGTTTGCAGCAAACCGTTCTGGCTGGAAATGGATTTTTGCAGCCGCGACAGTTCGCTGCGCAGTTCAATAACTTTTTTGCCGACAAAAGTGCCAGTCGATTGGCCCGGGGTGACGCCGGTGGGCTGGAACGACCCGGTGCCCAGAACCGGCTGACCTGGCACCGCAGCCGCCTGTGTGACAGGGGCCTGGGCGGCTTGCGCACTGGCGGCTGCGGCTGTTGCCGCGCCGGCCGGTGGTTCGCCTGTCAAGGAAGGCCAAAGCGCATCTTCCGAGAAGGAACATGCGGGCAAGACAACGACCGCCGCCAAAACAACAGCCCGAAATTTATTGATTCCCATGTAGCGACCAAGCCTTTTCATTGTTTAACAAGGCACCCGCAATAATAGCGCGGCCTCACTGTAACAAGACGATTATTTCGGAAAACCATAATATCGTCACCCCCATATATAATGGATATGAAGGATATTACTCAAACCCCCCGTACGCAACAAGAACCGATTTATGTTTTAATATTCGCAAGTTATCACCGATTGCACCGGATTATGGAGGGACCCTAGGCCGGGCGCGGAAAAATGTCAAAATCCGGCCCCTCTTTGGCTTGCCTTGATCAGGCCCGTGGAGTAGTGTCGCCCACCCTTGCCGGGGGATTTCGCCCGGTGGCATAGTCAGACCGGCTTCTAGCCCGGTTTCAGACGACCAGGCGCCCGTAGCTCAATTGGA
>CBFDVE010000102.1:0-7631 GCA_965613205.1 uncultured Rhodospirillaceae bacterium | reverse complement strand
GCAGCTTCATGACGTTGGCCGGGCTGAAAAAATGGGTGCCGATAACATCTTCCGGGCGCCTGGTGGCCGCCGCGATTTCGTTGATATCCAGGGTTGATGTGTTAGTCGCCAGGATCGCACCCGGCTTGCAGACAGCGTCCAGCTTGGCGAAAATCTCTTTCTTTAAATCCATGCCTTCGAAGGCCGCTTCGATGACCATATCGACCTGGCCGAAACCGGCATAATCCAGGGTGCCGGAAATCAGGCTCAAGCGGGCGTCCATGTCTTGCTGGCTCAGGCGGCCCTTGTTGACCGTGGCGGCGTAATTGTTGGCGATAATCTCCAGGCCCTTGTCCAGGCCTTCCTGACTGACATCGACGATGGTCACTCGAATGCCCACGTTGGCGAAGTTCATGGCGATGCCGCCGCCCATGGTTCCGGCCCCGACGATACCGATGCTGGCGATGGTGCGAACGGGGGTGTCCTTCGGCACATCGGGAACCTTGGAAGATTCCCGCTCGGCGAAAAACATGTGGCGCTGTCCGGCGGATTGGGGCGAATTCATGCATTCCATGAACAAGTCCCGTTCGTTAGCCATGCCCGCATCGAAGGGCAGATTGACCGCGCCTTGTATCGCCTCGATGCACTTGAACGGGGCCAGATAGCCGCGCGCCCGGCGGGCGATGGCATTTTTGAAGGTTTCGAACACTTGCGGTGCGGCCTTGGCGGTCATGTCGCGGATGCGGCGGCGCGGAGCGTTGTTTTCAGCCAAAGATTGGGCATAGGCGATGGCCCCGTCGACCAGGTCGGCCAAATCGCCGCTGATAATTTTATCCAGAATGCCCAGGCTCTGGGCCTGCCCGGCGGGGATGAAATCGCCGGAACAGATAATTTTCAGGGCCGCCTCGACGCCGATCAGTCGGGGCAGGCGCTGGGTGCCCCCGGCACCGGGCAGGATGCCCAGTTTGACTTCCGGCAAACCGACACGGCAGTCAGCCGAGCCACAGCGGTAATCGCAACCAAGGGCCAGTTCCAGCCCGCCGCCGAGCGCCGTGCCGTGCAGGGCGGCCAGCACGGGTTTGGCGCTGGTTTCATAGGCGGCAATCACTTCATGCAAGCCGGGATCGGCCATGGGCTTGCCGAATTCCGTAATATCGGCCCCGGCAGGAAAGGTGCGACCGCCGCCGGTTAACACCACAATGTTTGTTTCGCCATCTGCGTTGGCTTCTTCAAGGCAACTGATCAGGCCCTGACGCACACCGGCGCTCAAGGCATTGACCGGCGGGTTGTTGACGGTGATCAGTGAGACCGCGCCGCGCTTATCACAGGAAACAAAATCGCTCATGGGAGTCCTCGTTTTCGTAGAATGTGTGAGACGCCAGAAATATGCCTGATAGACCTATACTTCAAGCCATTCCTTGCGGATGCTTTGGTCCCGGTCCAGGTCTTGCGGGACGCCTTCAAAGACAACATGACCATGGCCCATAACATACAGTCGCTGGGATATTTTCAAGGCGATTGTCAGTTTTTGTTCGATCAGTAGAATGGACACCCCGCGGCGGGAAATTTCTGCCAGCATAGAGGCCACCTGGGTGACGATTTTCGGGGCCAGCCCTTCGGTCGGTTCGTCGATAATGACCAGGTCCGGGTCGCCCATTAGCGTCCGGCACATGGTCAGCATCTGTTGCTCGCCACCGCTTAAGAAACCGGCATCGATATCGGCCCGCTCGCCCAGATTGGGGAACATGTCGAACATGTCCTCGATGCTCCAGCGGCCCGAATTGCGGGTGTCTTTCTGGCCCAGCACCAGGTTCTGGCGCACCGTCAGGGTGGGAAAAACCTGGCGGTCTTCGACCACGATGCCAAGCCCGGCGGCGGCAATTTCGTGGGGCGGCAGTCCGACCAGTTCGGTGTTCCTGAACTTGACCGAGCCATGACAGGCGACCGTGCCCATGATCGCCAGCGCCGTGGTCGAACGGCCGACCCCGTTGCGGCCCAACAAACTGACGATCTCGCCTTCCTTGACGTTGAACGTGACGCCTTGCAGGATATGGCTTTTGCCGTAGTAGGCGTGCAGGTCCTGAACGTCGAGCATGGCAACGTCAGTCATCGTCGGCCTCCGTTCCCAGGTAGGCTTCCTGCACGGCGGCGTTATTGCGAATATTTTCCGGCGTACCGGTAGCGATGATTTCACCATAGACCAGCACGGAAATGCGGTCGGCCAGGTCGAAGATCACGCCCATGTCGTGTTCGACCATGACCAGGGTCTTGCCTTCGGTCACGGTGCGGATCAATTCAACCGCCTGTTCGGTTTCGCTGTGGCTCATACCGGCGGTCGGTTCGTCGAGCAACACCACATCATTGCCCCCGGCGATGGCGATGCCGATTTCCAGCGCCCGTTGCTCGGCGTAGGCGAGCAGTCCGGCGGGAATAAAGGCGCGGCCATCCAGGCCGATCTTTTCCAGGATGGTCTCGGTCCATTCGTTGACATCATCCAGGTCATCGACCTGATGCCAGAAGGAATATTTGTAATCGGCGACCCACAACACGGCGCAGCGGATATTTTCATAGACGCTCAGGCGCGGGAAAATGTTGGTGACCTGAAAACTGCGGCTCAGGCCCTGACGGAATATGTCGAAGGGTGGCAGGCCGGAAACATCGGAACCGTTCAGTTCAATCGTCCCCTCGCTTGGCTCATAGCGACCGCTGATCAAGTGAAACAGGGTCGATTTTCCGGCCCCGTTGGGGCCAATAATGGCGTGCCGTTCGCCCTTGGCGATGTCGAGCGTAATGCCCCTGATGATATGGGCCGGACCGAAACTTTTGTGCAAACCGGCGATGGTGATGGCGCCACTCATGACTTGTCTTGCCCGCCTGGCGCAATCGGTGCGTTGGCCTGATCCCAGGCTTCCAGCACGCCGGCTTTGGCCCGTCGGATGCCGTAAATCCCAATCCCGGCCAGGCCGACCAGGACCGCCCAGGGCAACAGGCTATCGATGTTCGACGGGATGCCATACAGCATCATCACCCGATCATCGACCGAGGTATTCTGGGCGAAATGGGCCAGTTCCAGAATACCGGTAATGCCTATGGTGGTGATCAGGATGGGGATTGCCATGGTCGCGTAAGGGACCAGCAACAGGCCCATGCGCCGGGCCTTGTAAGCCGGGCCGTGCATCATTAGCAGGCCCGACAGGCCGGCCGGGGCGAACAGCACGGTGGCGAGGAAAATAAGGCCCAGGTATAGCAGCCAGATATCGGTGAAGTTGCTGAGAACCGTGCGCAGCAGGGTCAGCAGAATGGCGCCGATGACCGGCCCAATGAAGTAGCCGATACCACCAATATAAGCCATCAGCAAAACACTGCCCGACTGGTTCAGGCCGAGGGTTTCTTCGGTCACGATTTCATAGGCGATGGCGAAAATGCCGCCCGCCAGACCGGCGAAAAATCCCGACGCGCAAAAGCTGATCAAGCGGACTTTGCGCTGGCTGTAGCCGATAAATTCGGCCCGTTCGGGATTTTCCCGCACCGCATTGGCCATGCGGCCCATGGGCGACCTGGAAAACCAGTACATGGCGAACATGGCGATGAAGGTCCAGATGGCGGCGATGTAGTAGACTTCAATGTCGGTGGCGTAATTGAAATTCAGGAACGGCGCACCCATGGTGCGATCACCCGTGATGCCTTCTTCTCCGCCGAAAAACTTGACAAATATCAGGCTTGAAGAGGCAATCAGTTCGGCGATACCGAGGGATATCATGGCAAACACGGTGCCCGCCCGGCGGGTCGAGAAACTGCCGAAGATGACCCCGAACAACAGCCCGATCAGGCCACCGATAATGGGCAACAAGGGCACCGGCAGGGGAAAGCCGCCTTCGATATAGTTCATGAAATGCATGGCCAGAAAACCGCCCAGGCCGAAATAGACCGCATGGCCGAAAGACAACATGCCGCCCTGGCCCAACAGCATGTTGTAGGACAAGGCGAAAATAGAGGCGATGCCGATCTGGGTCATGATCGAAACGGCGAAAGACGATGAAAAGACCCAGGGCAGGACCGCCAGCACGGCGGCCAGGACGGTCCAGTACAGACGCTGGCGACGTTTCGCCTCGGCGTTCATGGCCCGGCGCATGTTTCCGAGTGTGCTCATGTTTCACGGTTGCCGAACAACCCGGTCGGTCGGAAGATCAATATCAGGATCAACATCAGATAGGGGATAAGTGGGGCCATCATGGGCAGGGTCATGGTCCACAGGTCGACCAGGAAGTGGTCGGGCCCGAAGCTGACACCGATCAGGTTAAGGAAATCGTTGACCGAGACATTTATGGCGACGGCGAAGGTCTGGACAATGCCGATCAACAGCGAGGCTACCAGCGCCCCGCCCAAGGACCCCAGGCCGCCGATAACGACGACGACGAAGACAATACTGCCAAGATCCGTCGCCATGGCCGGATAGGTTCCCATCACCGGGCCGGCGATCACTCCGGCGATACCGGCCAGTGCGGTGCCGGTGCCGAAGGTCAACATGAACACCAGCGGCACGTTGTGGCCCAGCATCCCGACCATGTGGGGGTGGGTGATGGCGGCCTGAATGATCAGGCCGACACGGGTTTTGGTCAACACCAGCAACAGGCCGATAAAGATCAGGATCGAGATCGACAGCATGAAGAATTTATAGGCCGGGAAATTGGCTCCGAACATGACAAACAAGGGGAAGTCCAGGATGTCCGGCCCGTGATAGGGGCGCTGGTCGTTGCCCCAGATAAACTGGATAATTTCTTCCAGCAGGAAGGCCAGGCCGAAGGTGAAAACCAGTTCCGCCACATGGCCGAATTTGTGAACATGGCGCAGGGCGTAGCGTTCGACCCCGGCCCCGATCAAGCCGACAATTAAGGGGGCAAAGATCAGGCCCGGCCAGAAGCCGATATATCTGGAAATTTGAAAAGCGAAATAAGCACCCAGAGCATAAAAGCTGGCGTGGGCGAAATTAAGGATTCCCATCATCGAAAAAATCAGCGTCAGGCCACTGGAAAGCATAAACAACAGCAATCCGTAAACGGTTCCATTGAGCAGGGAAAAGAGGGTGATTTCGAGCATATTTTGTCGGTCGCGACATTAATCTTGATAGGGTGGAAAAACCGGGCCGGTCCTCCGCTCTCGAAGAACCGGCCCGGTCGATCCAGGTGTCTGCAATCAAAACGCTTTAAGCTTTAGGGCGTTTCATTTTGCAGGTCGTGGGCAGCGTCGTTTGGGCCCGTGATGCGGTGCTTTCCACGTAGGTGCCGAAGCCTGATTTGTCGTAATCAAACTCGATATTTTCGTCCGTATGAACAGAAATATTCAACGGCATCTGCAACTGATGATCGCTCGCCCGCATGACCAGGCTGTCCCCGTCCAGGGTGGTCAGGGTCAATCCTTCCATGGCCATGGCAACCTTGAACGGATCGGCGGAACCGGCCTTGTTCATGGCTTTTGCCAGCATCTGAATGGTGTGCACGACGCGCGGGTAAATCAGGTCATTGTTCGGGAACTTGGCTTTGAACGCGGTCATGTAATTTCTCCAGGCATCGGTGCGGATCGGATTTTGCCGACCTTCCGAAACCAGGCGAATACGATTCTTACCGGCCTTGCCGATGGCCGCCGTGATGCCGGTACCAGCCGCGTAGTAGGTGAAAAAATCAGCCTTAACACCGATCGCGTTGGCCGAACGGGCCAGGTTGACCATGTCCGAACCCCAGTTGCCGGTGATAATGGCATCGGCTCCGGAAGCCATGATTTTGGTCACATAGGGGGTGAAATCCTTGACTTTACCAATGGGGTGCAATTCGTTGCCGACGATCTGAATATCGGGACGTTTTTCACCGATATACTTGACCGCAGCCGCGGCAACGGCCTTGCCGAAGGAATAGTTCTGGCCGATCAGGTAGACTTTCTTGATGTCCTTGCGAGCCTTGATCACATCTGTGATGGCGGCCATTTTCATGTCGGCGTTACCGTCGAAGCGGAAGTGCCAGAAGTTACATTTATCATTGGTCAAAGCAGGATCAACGGCGGCGTAATTCAGATACATAATGCGCTGGCCGGGATTGCGATTGTTGTGCTTTAAAATGGCCGCGCTCAACGCATTGGCGACGCCCGAACTGTTGCCCTGAAGCACGTAGCTGGCACCCTGGCCAATGGCATTTTTAAGCTGGATCAGGGTTTCCTTGGGGCTGGTCTTGTTGTCCAGCGCGATCAGTTCGACTTTGATCCCACCGGCGACGTTTTTGCCGTTGATATATTGATCGATGGCATAGCCGAATTCACGTAAAGCGGCCTGGCCGTTGGCCGCGAACGGGCCGGACAGGCCTTCGATCAGGGCGATTTTTACGGTTTCGGCGCTCGCCGAACCGGCCACGGCGGCCATAATTGCCAGGCTCATCAAGCCGGTTTTGATTTGTTTGATTATCATGCTGAACTCCTTGATTGACGCCTTTTTTGGGCGTGTGTGTTGCCTTACCTGTTGCCTCACTGACGGCTTATGCCGCCGCCAGATCGGGCCTTTGATTTCAAGATAGGTCTTACGTCACCGAAGGTCGTCGCCGGCATGAATTCGCCGGTACTCTCCCCAGAATTCAGGCCCCGTTCGGATGTTACCGAAAATAGTGCCTCTTGACCTCCCCGAAGCTTATCAAAGCTTTGTTGCTTTTCTATGGCAAAGAATGGGCGAGGCCAGAGGCAGAGTCAACCAATCAAGATTGTGCAGGAGTGATAATAAAGGGCTTGAAATGTGACGGCTATTGCGTGGATTGTTGGAGTCTCTGGAATCCATGCAATCGGGAGAGACTGTTTTGAAAAATCTGTTTTCAGTTGACGGCAAGGTGGCCCTGGTCACCGGCGGCTCGCGCGGCATCGGCCTGATGATCGCCCGTGGTTTTGTCGAAAATGGCGTGCGCACCTATATTTCATCCCGCAAGGCCGATGTGTGCGACCAGGTGGCGGCCGACCTTTGCCGACATGGCACCTGTATTTCCCTGCCCGCCGACCTGTCTTCGCAAGACGAAATAAAGCGCCTGGCCGGTGAACTGGGCGAACGGGAAAAATCCTTAAATATTCTGGTCAACAATGCCGGTGCCGCCTGGGGCGCTCCGTTCGATGAGTTTCCCGAAGCCGGTTGGGACAAGGTCATGGATTTGAACGTCAAATCGCCCTTTTTCCTGTCCCAGGCCCTGATCAAACTGCTGCAAGCGGGGGCCAGCGCCGAAGACCCGGCCAGAATAATTAATATTGGTTCCATCGACGGCCTGGGCTCGCCGTTCCTGGAAACCTATTCCTATCCGGCGTCGAAAGCCGCGATCATTCATCTGACCAGGGTCATGGCCCAGCGCCTGGCGTCGCGCCATATCAACGTCAACGCCGTGGCGCCGGGCCTGTTTCCCAGCGACATGACCGGCTACATGCTGGAAAATCACCAGGACCAGATCAAGGCCGGAATCCCCCTCGGTCGCATTGGCGAACCCGAAGACATGGCCGGAGTGGCAATTTATCTATCCTCGCGGGCCAGCGCCTTCGTTACCGGCGTGGTCATTGCGGTCGATGGGGGCTCGCTCGTCGCGCGCTAAGTCTCCTTTTTTTGACAAATGTTCATGTTATGTTCGAAAAATATTGACCTT
>CBFDVE010000101.1:0-7632 GCA_965613205.1 uncultured Rhodospirillaceae bacterium | reverse complement strand
TCCAGAGGCCCGCAAGCGCGACGAGCGCGCCCGCAGGGGCACTTACCTTAAATGAAAAGCGGCCAGTTCGATCTAACAGAATTTGTTCCTGTATGGCTTTACGACCTGACTTCCAGAGGCCCAGCCAAGGGAGACGAAGGCGACCGCCCGGCGCTTGAGGGGCAGAACCTTAATGGCCTAACTACCGCGCCGGTAGTTAGGCGCTTCCCGCGTGATGGTGACATCGTGTACGTGGCTTTCGCGCAGTCCGGCATTGGTGATGCGGCGGAACTGGGTGTTGTTGCGCAAGTCGGCGATGGTGGCGCTGCCGGTGTAGCCCATGGACGATTTCAAGCCGCCAATCAACTGATGAATGACATTGCCGACCGGACCCTTGTAAGGCACCTGGCCTTCTATTCCTTCCGGCACCAGTTTCAGGTTATCGGTGACATCTTCCTGGAAATAACGATCAGCCGAGCCCCGCGCCATGGCTCCCAGCGAGCCCATGCCCCGATAGGCTTTATAGGACCGGCCCTGATGCAGGAAGACCTCGCCGGGGCTTTCGTCCGTACCGGCGAACAGGGAGCCGATCATGACACATTCGGCACCGGCGGCGATGGCCTTGGCGATATCGCCGGAAAACTTGATACCGCCATCGGCGATGACCGGAATATCCAGCTTGGCGCACACTTCGGCAGTTTCCAGAATGGCCGAAAGTTGCGGCATTCCGACCCCGGCGACCATGCGGGTGGTGCAGATGGTGCCCGGCCCGATACCGACTTTGACCGTGTCGGCCCCGGCGTCTATCAAGGCCTTTGCGGCGTCGGGCGTGGCGATATTGCCGGCAATTACTTGCGCCTGGTTGGACAGTTTCTTGATCGCACTGACCGCCGCCATGACGCCACTGGAATGGCCGTGGGCGGTATCGACCACGACCACGTCACAACCGGCATCGATCAGGGCCTCGGCCCGGGCCAACCCGTCCTTGCCGACACCGACGGCGGCGGCGACCCGCAGGCGACCCAGGTCGTCCTTGCAGGCGTTGGGAAATTGCTGGGCTTTTTCGATATCCTTGACCGTCATCAGGCCGATGCAGCGAAAGGCATCATCGACGACCAGCAGTTTTTCGATGCGGTATTGATGCAACAGCCGTTTGGCGGAATCACGGTCGATATTTTCATCGACCGTAATCAGCGGTGTCTCGTCGCTGTGGGTGGTCATCAACTCGCCCACGGGCTGTTCCAGATTATCGGCGAAGCGCACGTCCCGGTTGGTCAGGATGCCGACCAGGATGCCATTATCCTTGTTGACCACGGGAATGCCGGAAATATTGTGCATTTCCTTAATTCTCAGGGCATCGGCCAGGGTCGCCCGCGGATCGATGATGAACGGGTCGGTGACCATGCCGGATTCAAACTTCTTGACCCGCCGCACTTCGCCCGCCTGTTGCTCTATATCCAGGTTTTTGTGAATGACGCCGATGCCGCCCTGTTGGGCCATGGCGATGGCCAGCGAGCTTTCGGTGACCGTATCCATGGCCGCCGAGATCAGCGGTATGCCCAGCTCGATAGAGCGGGTCAAACGGGTTTTGGTGTTCGTTTCGGCGGGTAAAACGTCTGATTTGGCGGGAACCAGAAGAACGTCGTCGAAGGTCAGGGCTTCGGGAATATTCATCAGTTGTCTTCTCCATGGAGATGACGCCGCATCATACACAAGACGGCCCCGATTCCAAGCCCATTATCAAGCCTTGTTATGGCCCCGAAACCCCATGGCAATGACATACATTTCCGCCGAATCCGAGCGGCTGGCCGGGGGCTTGGCGTGGCGCACGGACTTGAAGTGTTTTTTCATCGTGCCGAGCATCTGGTTTTCCGTGCCGCCTTGCAGCACCTTGGCCAGGAACACCCCGTTCGGGGCCAAAACTTCGTAGGCGAATTCCAGCGCCACCTCGCACAAGGCCATGATTTTAAGATGATCCGTCGCCGCGTGTCCCATGGCCGGGGCGGCCATGTCGCTCATCACCACATCGGCGGGGCCACCAAGAACGTCTTTCAACAGGCCCGGCGCGTCATCGTCGAGAAAGTCGTGGTGCAGGACGATGGCCCCGTTGATCTGATCCATTTCGTTGATATCGAGCGCCACGACCTGGCCGTGGCCGGTCTCCGGGTCTGGTTTGACCCGTTCCACGGCGACCTTGGTCCAGCCCCCCGGTGCCGCTCCCAGATCGACCACCCGCTGGCCTTGCTTAAGAAAATGAAAGCGGGCATCCAGTTCGATCAGCTTGAAGGCGGCGCGGGACGCATAGCCGCGTCTATGGGCCTCCGCCACATAAGGATCATTCAGTTGCCGTTGCAGCCACAAGGTCGAAGACAGCTTGCGACCCTTGGCCGTACGGACCTTGGTAAACTTACCACGACCGCCGGATAAGGCCCCTTTCTTGCCGCTTGTTCGGGACTGTTTTTTCAACCGACACCGCCGATCAGGTCGATCAGCAGACCCTCGCGGATGCCGCGGTCGGCGGCGCGCACGGTCAGCACCGGCCAGCGTTGATAGATGGCTTCCATGATGGCGCAGCCCATAATCACCAGGTCGGCCCGGTCGCGCCCGATGCAGGCGTTGTTGGCCCGTTCCTGAAAGGTCATTTTACGCAGGCGGTCACTGATCGCCTGAATGGTTTCGATGCGCATGTTCAGGCCATCGACCTTGGATCGGTCATAGCGTGGCAAACTAAGATATATTCCGCCCAGGGTGGTCACCGTTCCCGATGTTCCGAGCATCTGGAAATCGTCTTCCAGCATGGCCTCGGAAATGCCGAATTGATCATCGAAATCGGTCAACGCATCATCTAAGTCGGCGATGATGGCGTCGTAATCCGTGCGCGATATGGCGTCGTCGCCGTATTTTTCGCTCAGGGTGACGACCCCGACCGGGATCGATTTCATACCGATCACCTGGGCCGTATCGGCACTGCTGCAATCGACCCAGATCAATTCCGTACTGCCGCCACCGATATCAAAGACCAATGCGCGACGGGTCCCGGCGTCGAGCAACTGACGGCAGCCGTCCAGGGTCAGTTGCGCTTCTTCCGCCGGTGACAGGGTTTCCAGGCGGATCGTTGTTTCCTGTTCGACCCGGTCGTAAAAAGGCTGCCGGTTGGCGGCCCGGCGGCAGGCTTCCGTGGCCACCGAACGGGACCGGGTGACGCCGTTTTTGCGCATTTTTTCGGCACATACGGCGAGCGCCTCGATGGTCCGGTTCATGGCATTTTCCGACAGTACGCATTTGTTGGCTTGCGATTGACCCAACCCTTCGCCCAGGCGAACGATACGGGAATAGGAATCGATGACCCGAAACGTCGGCCCGTTTATTTTGGCCACCAGCAATCGGCAATTGTTGGTGCCAAGATCTATGGCTGCATAAATGTCGTCTGTCATATCGTGTGATCCGTCGGCGGCAGCGCCGCTGCTGTCCCGTTGTATCGGTTCGGGCTTCGTTATTATGATGGCCCGCATTTTGCCCCGATCAAGAGCCACAGGCAACTCCCGCAGAACATATTTTTCTGGCACCGCCCCCTATGGGGCTCCGCTAATTCTCTCGTCGGGACCATTCGCCCTTTGATTTTCCTGCTGGCGGCGTGCTAGCGTGAGGGTTAAGGGCTGGGAATTCATAATATCGGCCTATCGGGGAGGATATATGCCGGACGTTAATGATCCGCTCGTGCGCTTTATCGAGGTGCAGAAAAGTTACGATGGGGAGACCCTCGTCGTTAAAAACCTGAATATGGATATCGCCCGTGGCGAATTCCTGACCATGTTGGGGCCGTCGGGATCCGGCAAGACCACCTGTTTGATGATGTTGGCCGGGTTCGAACCGGCGACGCACGGCCAAATCACCCTGGAAGGCCGTTCGATTAATGATGTGGCTCCGCACAAGCGGGGCATTGGCATGGTCTTTCAGAATTACGCCCTGTTCCCGCACATGACCGTATTTGAAAATCTGGCGTTTCCGCTGGAAGTGCGCAGGATGGGCAAATCCGACATCGAAGACAAAGTCAATAAAACCCTGGATATGGTCCAGTTAGGGGACTTCGGCCACCGCCGTCCGGCCCAGTTGTCAGGCGGCCAGCAGCAGCGCGTGGCGGTCGCCCGCGCCCTCGTGTTCGATCCGGAACTGGTGCTGATGGACGAACCCCTGGGTGCGCTGGACAAGCAATTGCGTGAACAGATGCAGTATGAAATCAAGCATATCCACGAAAGCCTGGGCGTTACAGTGGTTTACGTAACCCACGATCAGTCCGAGGCGCTGACCATGTCGAACCGCATTGCCGTGTTCAACGATGGCATCATCCAGCAACTGGCCCCGCCCGACGAGCTTTATGAAAAGCCCGACAAGGCCTTCGTCGCCCAGTTCATCGGTGAAAACAACAAGTTGATGGGCACGTTGAAAGAGAAAAATGGCGATAGCTGCCTGATTGAAATACCGGGCAGCGGTGTGATCCAGGCCCTCGATGTCAATGCCGCAGACGTTGGCGGTCGGGCGTCCCTGTCATTGCGCCCGGAACGGGTCGAAATCGACCCGCCGGAAGGCACGTACCCCAATATGTTCGAGGGCAGGGTGGAAGAGTTGATCTATCTCGGTGATCACATTCGCACCCGCTTGAATATTTGTGGCCACGATGACTTTATTGTCAAAGTGCCCAACGCGTCGGGCCATGCCCCGTTGGTCGAAGGCAGCCCAATCACCGTCGGCTGGACCATGGAGGACTGCCGCGCACTGGATGTTTACGAAAATTAGGTTTCCCTGCCGGTCTCCGGGGCGGCCTTTGTGACAATAGGATAAAGGGAGACGACTGCAATTTCAAAACGCCGCAATGTCGGCGATTATTAACTAGGGAGTACAAAAAATATGAAGAAAACAATGCTGTTATCTGGCATTGCCGTCGCCGCCTTGATGGCGACAGGCACGGCCTTTGCTGCGGGCAATCTGACGGTTGTATCGTGGGGTGGTGGTTACACCAAAAGCCAGGTGGAAGCCTATCACAAGCCCTGGGAAGCCATGGGCGGCAAGAAGATCAATTCCGAAGATTACAACGGTGGCCTGGCCGAAGTGAAAGCCCAGGTTGAATCCGGCAAGGTAACCTGGGATTTGGTCGATGTCGAACTGTCCGACGCCATTCGTGGCTGCGACGAAGGCCTGCTGGAAGAAATCGACAAGTCGATTTTACCGCCCGGTGACGATGGTACCCCTGCCGAACAGGATTTTCTGCCCGGTACCCTGACCGATTGCGCCGTCGCTTCGATTGTCTGGTCGACCATCTACGCCTATGACGACACCAAGTTCTCTGGCGCCAAGCCGACCACAATGGCCGATTTCTTCGATACCAAGAAGTTCCCTGGCAAGCGTGGTTTGCGCAAGGGTGCGAAATCCAATCTGGAAATGGCCCTGATGGGTGACGGCGTTCCGGCAGCCGATGTCTACAAAATGCTGAACACCAAAGCCGGCATCGCGCGTGCCTTTGCCAAGCTGGACACCATCAAGGACAGCACCATCTGGTGGGAAGCCGGGGCCCAGCCGCCGCAGATGCTGGCCGATGGCGAAGTGGTCATGACCACCGCCTATAACGGTCGTATCTTCGTGGCTCAGGTCACCGAGAAAAAGCCGTTCGTCATCGTTTGGGACGGCCAGGTCTGGGATCTTGATCTGTGGGTTATCCCCAAGGGTGCGCCGAACAAGGCTGCTGCGCTCAAGTTTATCGCCTTTTCCACCGACACCAAGCGGAATGCGGCGCAAGCTAGCTGGATATCCTATGGCCCGGTTCGCAAGTCGGCCGCTCCGTTGGTCGGCAAACATGCCACCACTGGCATTGACATGAAGCCGCATATGCCGACGGCTCCGGCCAACTTCAAGAACGCGCTGCAAAACGACTTCGCGTTCTGGGCCGATCATTCAGACGAGTTGAACGAAAAGTTCGCCGCCTGGCTGGCCAAATAAGGTCAAGGGGAGCGTCGGAGAGGGGCTTTGTGCCTGTCCCCGATGCTCCCGACTTTATCTTCTATGCTATTGATTTATTAGGAATTTCCCGGTGAACGATCAAGCCTTGGCGGCGGGTGGTGTGGTTCTGGCGGCGGATGGTACGCCCCTCAAACAACGTCTGCAAAAAACCCTGCGCCGCCGCAAACTGATCGCGGCGGGACTGGTCCTGCCCCTGGGCGTTTTTGTCTTCGTCACCTTCCTGTTTCCCATTATTTTGATGTTGTTCCGCAGTATCGATAACCCGGTGGTTCATGAAAACCTGCCGCTGACCCTGGCCGTGCTGGAACAGTGGGATGGCAAGGACGTGCCCGGCGAAGAGGCCTTCGCCGCCATGGTCGCCGACCTGGTGGTGACGCGTCAGGAAAAAACCATCGGTCGGGTCGCCACCCGCCTGAATTTTGAACTGGCCGGTGTGCGTAGCGTCTTTACCAGTTCCGCCCGCAAGGCCAAAAAAATGAAGGCCCCGTTCAAGGACGCCCTGATCCAGGCCAACGCCAGATGGGGCGAGCGGGAAATGTGGGTGACCATCAAGCGTATCGGCTCGCCCTATACGTCCGTGCAATATCTGGCCGCCCTCGATTTGCGCTATGATGTGGATAACAACATCGTCATGCAGGATGAAGACCGGCAGATATACGTGACCATCTTCATTCGCACCCTGTGGATCAGCTTTCTGGTCACCGCGCTGGGACTGTTGCTGGGCTATCCGGTGGCTTACCTGTTGGCGACGTTGCCGCTCAAGTATTCCAATCTATTGATGATTCTAGTGCTGCTGCCGTTCTGGACTTCGTTGCTGGTCCGCACCACGGCCTGGATTGTCCTTCTGCAAACTAATGGGGTGATTAACGACTTGATGGTCGCCTCCGGTTTGATCGATGAAACAGAACGAATACAGATGATCTACAACCAGATGGGTACGGTCATCGCCATGACCCACATTCTGTTGCCGTTCATGATTTTGCCCCTGTATTCGGTGATGAAAACCATTCCACCCAGCTACATGCGGGCCGCCCTGTCATTGGGGGCCAATCCGGTGCGATCATTCATTCGGGTCTATCTGCCGCAAACCGTGCCGGGTATTGGCGCCGGGTCTATTCTGGTGTTCATTTTGTCGGTCGGTTACTACATCACCCCGGCCCTGGTCGGGGGCGCATCCGGGCAGTTGATTTCCAACATGATCGCCTACCATATGCAAGATTCATTGAACTGGTCGCTGGCGGCGGCGCTGGCGGCGATCCTGCTTTTCGGCGTGCTGATCCTGTACTGGCTCTATGACCGCATCATCGGCATCGACAAGCTGAAACTCGGGTGAACAAGATGGCGCTTCCCAAATATGCAACCCCGCTCGAAAAGATCTGGCACTATGTTTACCTGGTGATATGCGGGCTGATCTTTACGTTTCTGATCGCCCCGATCCTGATCATCATCCCGCTCAGTTTCAACGCCGAACCATATTTCACCTTCACCACCAAGATGCTTGAATTTCAGCCATCCGGCTATTCGATGCGCTGGTATGACTTGCTGTTGACCTTCGGAATGAAAAATCCGGACGCGGTGCGCAATGGAGCCTGGTGGGCCGATGTCTGGGCCAACGCAACCTGGGTCAACGCGGCCAAGCAT
>CBFDVE010000100.1:0-7699 GCA_965613205.1 uncultured Rhodospirillaceae bacterium | reverse complement strand
CCGGTCGCACCGTGGTGACCATCGCCCTGGTGATCAGCGGCGTTATCCTGGTTATTCTCAATCCCTGATTTTATGACCTGAGCCGGTCCATGGCGTCATTAAGCTGGCTCATGCGGTCGTGATTGCCCTGGGCGCTGTCCGGGTGATGGATCGTCGCCAGGGTGCGGAAACGGGCTTTCAGGGTTTTTGGGCCGGGCTGGCTGCCCGGCGGGAAACCCATGATATGCAGGGCATCGTCGCGGCACTGGATACCCCCGGCCAGGGGGTCAAACGACAGGGCCGAGACAATGGTGCGCAGGCGTTCAATTTTTTCCAGGCTGGCGCGAGCCTGCTTTTCGGCCCGCACCTGCGCCGGGTCGGGCGGCTGGCCCTGTTCCAGCCCGGCCCCGGAAAACCGTATTGCCACGTCGCCCTTGTCCAGGGCCAGGGCCAGGGCCAAAGCCCGGCGCAGGGTAATCATGGCGTGGCCGGGGCTTAAGCGAACCTGTAGGCGAGGCTTGCGCCGCAGGATCTGGCCCTGGGTCTTGCCTGATTTCAGGATCACCGTTTCCCGGTCATCGGGTTGCGGCCCACCGGGATCGGCGAAGGCGGCGATGATCCCACCCGGCACCAGCAAAACCACCGAGCGCACCAGATCGGCCACATTGCCGCCCCGCCGGGCCGCCAGATCGATCACGGCGGCCCGAAAAGAGCTGGCGCACGGGATCGTATAGGATCGCTTGCGCAGAATTTCAGATTGTTCAATCCTCATTTACGGGTCTGCCATGACACTTGAATTATGGTTAATAAAGTATTGATTTTCCGCATAAAATCTCTGCCGCACCCTGCTATGCCATTGCCTTAGGGGAATGAAGAGGATCATTTGCCATCGGTTCTTCAAAATACCGGTCTTTCCGGTTTGATTTTCCGTTCATACGGTGCCTGCGGTTGCGAAAATGCCGCTTTTTAGATTCCTGACGATCAATTCAGGGCTTCAATCAGGTGGCCAGAAGCTTTCCCGATCGATCGAAGGTAAAGTATAACTGCATAAGTTGTTTTTTTGCAGATAAATCACTAAATGTCTTAATCCTTTCTTTATTTTCTAAAGTTCTGACAACACTATTGGCTATAATACATTGTTTTTAAACATATATTCATAACATCAACGACATTATTTTGACTAAATCCGGGTCGTTTGAAACGGAGAAACACCCTCAAACAGGCCGCTCATCTGGATTTGGTAAACGATATTGCGTGGATTCAAGCAACAATCTGGCAACCAATGGGCCGAAGAAAACAGCGGTTGGGTGGATCGTTGATTTAATGATACGACCTGGGTTCAAGTTTCTGCTTTCGATGACCAATCACCACTGGTTGGGTATTTTTATTGTCCCATGGATACGAATTTCTGTGCCCCCGCCGATGCTCCACGGGGTCAAAATATTTGATCTCTGATATTTTGTTGTCCTGGCGGATCAAGTTCAATTTGCACGCCTAAATCAAGGCCATATTCAGGCTTGCGGAAGGCCTTTGTTTCGGCTCTCTTCCGGCCTCGAAAACAACCCGATTGAGGGCCCAGGCACAGCACCGGTACCGTTTGTCAAATAATCTTTGAATAGCACCATTTTATTCATTATTTTCAGTATTATACGGCTTCGAAACGAATTTATTCCGAGGCCTTATTTCAATCAGAAATCATCGACGGGTGCGCGTCGCAGTGGCGGACCATTCAACCGACCACTGAAGCCCTGAAGCGGCATCCATTTCGATTCGAAAACATGACCGGAACGACAGTCCCTGACCGCATAAACAATGTCAAAACAAAAGGGATCCGACGCGTTGATCGGAGTTCCTGCACCCTAAACCGACTCGATAGTCAAACGAAGCGGCGGCGTCGGAAAATTGGAAAATTGCTTGTCAGCGACCGTGACCGTCCTAACATATGCCATTCGGCAAGAATGAGCTGGGAGACGGCAATGAATAAGGCGACTTTTGGTGCCGGCTGTTTCTGGGGTGTCGAGGCGGCTTTTTGCGCCGCCGATGGTGTTATCGGGACGGCGGCTGGATTTATAGGAGGCACACTGGAATGCCCTTCCTATGAAGATGTCTGCACCGGAAAGTCCGGCCATGCCGAAGCGGTTGAAGTGACGTTCGACCCGGATATTACCAGCTATGGCGCCCTGCTCGACCTGTTTTGGCAGATCCACGACCCCACCACCCTTGATCGACAAGGCCCGGACAAGGGCTCTCAGTATCGTTCGGCGATCTTTGTTCACAACCAGGACCAGCGGTCATCGGCCGAAAACTCAAAACAGGCCGAGGACGAATCAGGCCGATTTGGCGCCCCCATTGTCACCGAAATATCACCGGCGACGATTTTTTTCCGGGCCGAGGACTATCACCAGAAGTATTTCGAAAAACGCGGCATGGCGGCTTGTGCGCCAGCTATTCACCCGGAGACCCGATAAATTCGTGCCGGGAACCAGGATGCCTGGTCAAAAAGTCAACCACCCCGGCGATCTCGAATTGCCGATCGACAACCTGATAGCCGCCACCAGCGGCGACGGCGGACAATGAAAAACCCATAGGGTAAAAATTGCCCGACCCGAGACATAGGTAACGCTTTATAGCGGACACATGGGGCACACTTTCTGCCATTTTGGGGTAAAGTGTCGGTGCTGCGGAAAGAGAGTGCGAAGCATTTGTTCCTACCCCTATTGCGATGCATACAAACACAAATCAGCGTCTGGGAGAAAAGATCAGACTTGATTCCGTACCGTCGTACAGGGTTAAGTGTCTATATGAGAGAACCCATGGAGACAATGACCATAAGCAGGGCCGCCCGGCAGGCGAGGGTAGGCATAGAGACAATTCGTTTCTATGAACGCAGGGGGCTGATTGAACAGCCCCTCAAGCCTCGCGACGGTGGATACAGGGACTACCCGGTCGAAACCATTCAGAAAATTTGCTTTATCCGTCAGGCTCAGGAGATTGGATTTTCTCTGCGCGAGACAAAAGAGCTGTTGGCGCTGCGCGCGGCTCCCGGCACAGATTGTGCTGACGTTCGTAAGCAGGCGAGCGAAAAGCTGGAAGAAGTCGAGCGCAAAATTGGCCAGTTGAAAAAAATGGGAACAGCCTTAAAAACCGTCATCGCTGCTTGCCCTTCCAGTGGCCAATTGGATGGCTGCTCAATCATAGAAATGCTGGAAAACCCGGACCCCTGACACTTCCTGCGGCACAAATCCTGCGGCACAAAATGCCCCGTTCATCTTGTCTGCGCACTTTGCTGCAATTTTTCCATTGACTCCGTACCATGGTACGGCAATTACACATACTATTCCTCAAGGTTCAATATATGGATATGGAGCACACAAGATGTTGAAGTCGCTAAAATGGATCGGCCTGATCGCCGCGTTGACAATCACCGCCGCTACGTCAGCCAATGCAGGCACCCATTCTTATAATCTTTATGTCGATGGACTGGCTTGTCCGTTTTGCGCCTACGGCGTGGAAAAACAGGTCGGCGGACTAAAAAATGTCGATTCCATCGATATCCTGATCGACGAGGGAATCGTCGCCGTGACCATGGCCGCTGACAAAAAACTCGACGAAGCCAAAGCCAGGCAGGCCGTGAGTGACGCCGGGTTTACGTTACGCAAATTCGAAAGTGTTAAAGGAAATGGCCAGTGACTATTAAATTCAATGAAAAAAAAGTCCGTCGCGGTGCCCTTTCGTTTGGGGTTCTTGCGGCTGTCAGCCTGGCCACGGTGCAAATGGCTGAAGCCCATGAGCCAATTTTCACACCGGGTGCCCACGTTCATTCCAAAGGCGGCCACGAACTGGCCCTTGAATATCACCAAGGCCGTAAAAGCGGTGCTGGGGAAAAGGAATTAGAACGGGAACTGGCGTTGAAATACGAATACGGCGTTACCGCTGATTGGACCATCAAGGCGGCAATCCCCCTGGTCGATAAGAACAGCAACGGCAGTGGGTCGTCGGGTATCGGTGATGTTGTTCTGGGCACCAAATACCGGTTCCTGCGGATCGACAAGCCTGGCCAGCAGTTTTCGACGACGGCATTATTTCAGATCAAACTGCCGACCGGTGACGACGACCGCAGCCCGCGACTGGGAAGTGGTTCGACAGATATTACCGGCGGCTTGCTGCATGGCCTGGAATCAAGACGCTGGTATTATAACACGGCGGCCCGATACCGGTTCAACACCGAAGGCGGTGGCGGGCTGGATAAAGGCAACAAGGTCATACTTGATCTTGTTGCCGGTGTTCGCCCGGTGCTCACGAAATACAAAGAGCCCGACACGGTGCTGTTTCTTGAACTTAATTTCGAAAATACCGAACGCGATCAACTTAATGGCAGCGATGTCGCCAATACGGGCGGCTGGGAGCTGTTCTTGTCTCCTGGTGTTTTCTGGACCTATCGCGTTTATGCGGTTACGGCGGGGCTGCAAGTTCCGATTGCCGAAAACCTGATTGGCCGACAGGCCGCATCTGATTACCGGTTCAAGCTGACGACGAAGTACGAATTTTAATGTCCTTAAAGAGGGTCAAATGAAGCGCATTTTTAAAAGAACGATTATCGGGATTTCCGTTTTCCTTGTGTTTGTTGTCGTCGGTGGATGGCTGGCTTTTGTGCCTTCGCCAACGGAACCAGGCTATGACTTCGCCGCCAATTGGGGTGGCAAGGGAAAAGGTCCTGGTCAATTCAGGGACCCGACGGGATTGGCCGTCGCCGGGGACGAGGTCTTTGTCGCCGATTCCCGCAATGGTCGAATTCAGGTCTTTGATTTTGACGGCAATTTCAAACGCCAGTTCGGACAGCCGGGGAATAAACCCGGCGATTTGGGTCGGCCCATGAATTTGCGGATTATGAACGATGAAATTTATGTTGCCGAATACTGGAACGACCGAATTCAGGTCTTTGGCCTCGATGGAACGCCGCGCCGGATGATCGGCTCCGCCGGGTCCGGGCCGGGCCAATTTAAGGCACCGGGCGGCATCGCTATTGCCGACAACGGCGACATATATGTCGCCGACTTCTACAATCAAAGAATTCAGCATCTCAAAGCCGACGGAACTTTCGTGCGCCAATGGGGAACAACGGGCAAAGTCGGCTTGGCTGGCGGAGAATTCAATTACCCAACCGATGTCGCGCTGGGCAAGGATGGAACTCTTTATATCGGCGATGGATACAACGACAGGGTCCAGGCGTTTGCCCCCGACGGAACGCTTTTGACCAAGTGGGGAGGACCGTTCGCCATGAACATATTCGGCCCATTCCGGGGCTGGTTCGCCACGGTGACGAGCCTGTCCATCGATTCAAAAGGGGCCGTATTTGTCGCCGATTTCTACAACAATCGAGTCCAGAAGTTCTCTCCGGACGGTCTGTTTCTGACATCCTTCGGAGAGAAAGGCGACGGTGATGGACAATTCTCCTACGTGACGGCCGTCGCCGTCGCCGAAGACGGCACCGTTTTCGTCGCTGACTTCGCCAATAACCGTATCCAAAAGTGGGTCGTGACGGGAGGCTGACGGGGGGAACTAATTTTGAAAATGCTGCCGCCTGGGTGACGACAATACCAATTCAAATTTTACCTTGATAACAATGGCTTAAAGCCGCTTCGATCAATCGAAGTGTACCAGAAATATGTGCCAGTTTCCATAAATAATGGCGATGTGTTTCTCGATGCTCAAGCCATGAATCGGTCACTGCACTGCTGATTGCTTACTGTCGGCTTGTTGATGGTGTATTGACACTGTCTGGGTAAATTTTTTATCCACAACATTTTAATCCATCTGCAACCAATTTCGTGTGAGAATGTTTTTGTCAGCCTAAGGTGTGTGCCCTTTATTTTCACTTGGTTCGCACTAGATTATATTATTGAGAATTCGCTTGCTGTGTCTCTGAAGTGTTGATTCAATTGGCATCTGATTCGTAACAAGGGGAAATGATTAAGGCATGGGTGATCGAATACAATTTAATAATCCCCCTGTTGTTGAAGTTGTCTGTGGTGTGCAGTTCAACGAACTCAACAAACTTTATGCCCCACATCTAGGTTTGTATTGGGAACAAATTCGAAAAGAGTTCCCCAAAATTGATGAAGTCGCCCCGATTGATCCGAAAATTGAAGGCTTCGGCCCAACTCAAACAATGGCGTTCGGATTTGCTGATCGCCCGCCACTACCTCGAACGTGGTTTATCAGCGGCAATGAACTAAATCTTATCCAGGTTCAGCGCGACCGTTTCCTATACAACTGGAAGCGCGATCACGATGATGACGTTAAATATCCGAGTTACGACAAGGTGATTGTTGAGTTTGAAAACCAGCTTGATGTTTTTTGTAATTTTGTGATGGCCGAGGATATCGGCAAGTTAGATTTCCATCAGTATGAGTTGACATACATCAACGTCATTGCGGCGAAAGAAGGATCGCTTTCGGAAGCAATCGACAAAGGTGTCCTAACCGACTTTGTCCGCGAACGTGATCGGGATAGGTTTTTACCCGAGCCTGAAACATCTCAATGGCGAGCTTCATTCCGGATGCCCGAAGACCAAGGTCGGTTACACATCGTTGCCCAACCAGCTAGAAAAACGGGTGTCGATCTTGATTTTATACGTCTGGAAATAACAGCGCGAGGGATTCCAAAAGACAATAACCGTGCAAATCTGCGAAACTGGTTTGACTTGGCACATAAATGGATTACCCACGGCTTCGTGGACATTACATCGTCCGAAATTCAAAAGGACGTTTGGAGGAAAACTTCATGAATGTATCTGCTGTATCCAAGCACGAATTCGATGACACATACGAAAAGCTACAATGGCCCATGAGGATCAGTTTATCTGATCGCGAATTGGCAGACGAAGAACCCCAATCGGCCCCTCGAATGATCCGAAAACCTCTTCCTTCGGGATTACTACAAAAATTTATGTATGTTCTCGAAACTAATGAGTCAGAAGGCGTCTCTCAAACAGCCGGAGAATCTGTATCGCTTGAAAGTGCAGCGCATGTGCGTCATCAAACAGCCTTAAAGTCACTATTGCACCGATTTGCTTCTTTGGGTTTTCCTGTAGGCCAGAAAAATGAAGCCGTTTGCATCTCACCAACGACCCTGCTCGCATCGCAAAGGATTCTCGACTGCCTTTCGCTAGAGTACGAACTTCCGAAAATTGAACCTGAAGGCGACGGCGGATTGACCATGGAATGGGTGAGCGGCGACCGTGCGACGGTCCTCACAGTTGAAGGCTTGGTGCTACACTTGGTCCACGCACCAGCAAGGGATGCTTCTGACTATTTCGATGACATTCCCTTTAATGGGGAAACGCTTCCATATCCGATTGAGAACGAAATTCCTAAAAGGGCACGATAGATTTCCTGTGACTTCAATACCTGTTGAAGATATTCCCGATGAAGCCCCCCTATCGCGGGCAATTGAATTTCCTGCATCCTTTGAGCAGGAAAAAGGGATGATCCCTGAAAATGCATTTAAATTCATAAGTAAAGATGCCGTTACCGGACTAGGCGTAGAGTGCGTTATTTGGAGAAAGTACGCAGAGACAGATGATGAAGCTCACTCAATTGGCCTGAAGATTGAAGCAATAAAACGAGAACGAAGACCAGAATGCCGTTATGAGGGTTTTGTAAACGTCATTGCGGGTTGTGTTAGAGGGTTGGCAACGGAACGAGGGCACGGCTTCTCA
>CBFDVE010000099.1:0-7704 GCA_965613205.1 uncultured Rhodospirillaceae bacterium | reverse complement strand
CGATCAGCAGGATATCGCCTGACGGTCAGGAACCGCCTGGCACCCCCTGGGTAGTGGAATATTCGAAATGCAGGGCTTCGCCCGGATGCAGGTGATCCCTTGCTGAATGGGCGGCCAGGGCGGCCTCGGCAAAACCGGTCAGGATCAATTTCAACTTGCCCGCGTAAGCAATGATATCGCCAACACCGTAGATGCCGGGGCGACCGGCGGCCATGGTCGCCGGATCGACCGTTAAGTGGTCGTGATCCAGATCCAGGCCCCAGTTGGCGATGGGGCCGATATTCTGCGACAGGCCGAAAAAGGGCAGCAACGCATCGGCCTCAAGCCGCCGCTGGTTGCCGTCCAGATCGGCCACCACCACCGTCCTTAATATGCCGCCGTCGCCTTCCAGCGCCGCCAGTTGAAATGGGATGATCAGATCGACGATGCCGTCCGCCGCCAGTTTGGCCAGTTTTTCGGCGCTGTCCGGGGCCGCCCTGAATTTCGCACGGCGGTGAACAATAGCGATGCTTTTGGCCACCTCTGCCAGGGACAAGGCCCAGTCCACGGCCGAATCACCACCACCGGCAATGACCACTTTGCGGTCTTTGAAATCATCCCGCCGTTTGACCAGGTAATGCACTCCCCGACCGGGCCCGGCGGCTTCGAACTTTTCGATATTGTCCAGCGGCGGGCGGTTGGGTCCGAAGGCCCCCACCCCGGCGGCGATGATCACCGCCCCGGCATCTATTTTTGTACCCTTCGATGTTTCCAGCAACCAGCGCCCATCTTCACCTTCAGACAATACCGTGACCTGTTGATCCAGATGATAAATCGGCGCGAACGGGGCCGCCTGGGCTTCCAGTTGGGCCACCAGGTCGATCGCCTGAACCGTCGCCATGCCGGGAATATCGTAGATCGGTTTTTCCGGGTACAGGGCCGAAAGCTGGCCGCCGATGTCACCCAGCGCATCAATCACATGGCACGACATTTTCAACATGCCGCATTCAAACACGGCAAACAGGCCGACCGGCCCGGCGCCGATGATGGCAATATCGGTGCTCTGGATGGAAGCTGAATTCGGCATGGCAACTCCGGGGCTAAAAAGGTTATATCTGGGTAGGCTTATCATATCAAAAACGGGACGGTTCCGTGAACCCTGAACAAGATGCCAGCATAAAAATCGACCTAACGGATCAGGCGGCAACGGAACGGCTGGCCGGGCGGATCGCCGCCCTGGCCCGCAAGGGCGATATTCTGGCCCTGCACGGTGATCTGGGCACCGGCAAAACGGTGTTCGCGCGCGCCTTCGTGCGCGCCCTGTGCGGCCCACAAACCGAAGTCCCCAGCCCCACCTTTACCCTGCTCCAGGTTTACCCGGCCGATCAGGCCGACATCTATCATTTTGATCTGTACCGCCTTGAACAGCCGCAAGAGGCTTTCGAACTGGGCCTGGATGAGGCCTTTGCGGACGGCATTTGCCTGATCGAATGGCCCGAACGACTGGGTTATTTGCAGCCAGCGGAATGCCTGAACCTGGCTTTTGCCTATGGCACCAACGATATTCAGCGGACCCTGGCCCTGACCGGTTCCGGCGATTGGGCCGACCGCCTGCGGGAGGCCCACCTTGCAGCCTGATCGCGACGCCGTTATTGCTTCTTTCCTGGCCGATCACGGCTGGGATCAAGCCCATCGCGCGCCCCTGGCCGACGATGCCTCGTTCCGCCGCTACGAAAGACTGTCGCGCGACGGTCGCACGGCGGTGCTGATGGACGCCGCGCCACCGAATGAAGACATCCGCCCGTTTCAGACCATGGCCAACCATCTGCGCGGACTGGGCTACAGCGCCCCGGAAATTTTCGCCGCCAGCGAGACCACGGGATTGCTGCTGCTGGAAGACCTGGGCGATGATACCTTTACCCGCGTACTCGCCGCGGGCGGCGACGAGACGGCGCTGTATGAATGTGCCGTCGACGTTCTGATCGACTTGCACCGACGACCGACCCGCCAGGTTGTTCCGTGTCGGCTGGCGATCTATGACAGTGAAGCCCTGATGGCCGAAGCCAATTTGCTGCCCGCATGGACCGACGGGCATTCTTTATCCGATGAGGCGCGGACCGATTACCAGCAAGCCTGGAGCGATCCTTTCGCCCTTGTTCAGGATCAGCCGCAAACCCTGGTGCTGCGCGACTATCATGTGGATAATCTGGTCTGGTTGCCGGACCGGCATGGCATTGCCGCCTGTGGCTTGCTTGACTTTCAAGACGCCCTGGCGGGGCCCGCCGCCTATGATTTGATGTCGCTGGTGGAAGATGCCCGGCGGGATATAGGTGCCGAATTAAAGGCCGCCATGATGGCCCGGTACATGGCCGCATTGCCTGATCTGGACCGCGCCGCCTTCACCGATACGTTTGATATTCTGGCGGCCCAGCGTCATGCCAAGGTAATCGGCATCTTTAACCGGCTGGCAAAACGCGATGGCAAACCGGCCTATCTGGCTCATATTCCAAGGGTCTGGCGATTGCTCGAAAAATCTCTTGAGAATCCGGTTCTTAATTCCGTTAAAAAGTGGTTCCATAGGCATTACCCGAAAGAAGAAAGAGCGACACTATGACATGGTCTCCCCAGTGCGCGATGGTTCTGGCCGCCGGTTTCGGCAAGCGATTGCGCCCGATAACCGAAAAAACACCAAAACCATTGGTTAACGTACATGGCCGGTCGCTGATCGACCGCACCATCGACCGACTGGTCGATGCCGGTATCGGCAAGGTGGTGGTCAACATCCACCACCTGGGCGAACAGATCAGCCAGCATCTGGGTCGCCGGGAAAGCCCGGAAATTGTCTTTTCGCCGGAAGCGGAAATTCTTAATACCGGTGGCGGCATCGCCAATGCCCTGCCGCTGCTGGGCGACCAGCCGTTTTTCGCCTGTAACGCCGACACCCTGTGGCTGAACGGCACCCAGGACGCCCTGAAACGGATGATCAAGTTGTGGGACCCGGACAAGATGGATGCCCTGCTGATGCTGCATTCGACGGTCGAGGCCTATGGCTACGCCGGCATGGGTGATTTTTGCTCCGATCCTGATGGCCTGTTGACCCGCCGGCCGGAAAACGAAGTTTCGCCCTTGCTGTTCACCGGCGTGCAGATTTTGCATCCCCGGTTGTTTGAAAATGTCGAAGATGAGGCCTTTTCCATGAACCTGCTGTATGACCGGGCGATCGAAAATGAACGCCTGTACGGCATGGTTCACGATGGAGAATGGTTCCATGTGGGTACGCCGGAAGGCCTGGCGGACGCCGAAAGCTACATGAAAATGCGTTACGCCGGGGTCTCGCGCCGTTGAGCGGCCGACCGCCCGAAGATAAACTGACCCCCGGTGTCTACACCATCCCCGCCGGCATGGCGTTTCTCGACGTGCTGGCCGGGGGCATCCTTGAAAACATGTGTCCGCGCCCGCAAGACCTGAGCAAAATCACCCTGTTGTTGCCGACCCGCCGGGCCTGCCGCGCCCTGGGCGAGGCCTTCCTGCGGGCCAGTGGCGGCAGCCCTTTGCTGCTGCCCCGAATGACGCCGCTGGGCGATATCGACGAAGACGAGTTGGCCTTCGCCGATACAGGCGGCGATGATCCTCTCGATCTGGCCCCGGCCATACCAGGAATGAAACGCCAGTTAATGCTGGCCCGCATGATCCTCGGTCGTCAGGACACCGATGCCAGCCCCGATCAGGCCGTGCGACTGGCCCAGGAACTGGCCGGGTTGCTCGACCAGGTGCACACCGAACGGCTGTCGTTTGATCAACTGGCCGGGCTGGTCGAGGGCGATACCTTGTCCGCCTATTGGCAAACGACACTGAAATTCCTGACCCTGCTGAGCCAGCACTGGCCCCATATCCTGGCCGATGAAAAAGCCCTGGACCCGGCCCGGCGACGCAATGATTTGCTGGCAGCGCAAGCCAAAGCCTGGGCCACAACGCCGCCACCGGGTCCGGTCATCGCGGCTGGGTCGACCGGCTCGATCCCGGCCACGGCGGACCTGTTGAAAGTCATCGCCGGTCTGCCCGCAGGTTTTCTGGTACTGCCGGGCCTCGACCGGGCGGCCACCGATGATGTGTGGCACGCCTTAAGCCCCAGCCACCCCCAATACGGCATGGCCCAATTGCTCGAGCATCTTGAAATCGACCGCCAGGCCGTGGCCGACTGGCCGGGATTGCAGGAATCCACCGTTGCTCAGGAACGGCGTAAGCTGATGAACTTGGCCCTGCGCCCGGCCGAGACCACCGGATCGGCCCCGCATCAGGCGATCGCCGCGGCAGCGACCCAGGGCCTGGTGCGCCTGGATGCCGCCACCCCCCAGGAAGAAGCCAAAAGCATCGCTTTAATCATGCGCCACACCCTGGAAACCCCGCAGCGCACCGCCGCCCTGGTCACGCCAGACCGGGCCCTGGCCCGCCGGGTCACGGAACAACTGCTGCGCTGGGATATTCGAGTCGATGATTCAGCCGGTAAGGCCTTATCGGAAACGCCGCCCGGTGCGTTCATTCGCCTGACCGCCCGCATGATCGCCGACGACCTCGCCCCGGTGCCCCTGTTGGCCACCCTGAAACATCCCCTGGCCGCCGCCGGGCAGGCCCCGGCAACCTTCCGCGCCTGGGTCCGCGCTCTCGAACGATTGCTGCTGCACGGTCCCCGGCCCGGCCCCGGAATAGACGGCCTGCGCCACGCTATTGTGGTCGAACGCAACAAGGCCGACCAACGGGGTCATCACGACCGAACAAGGGAATTGCAAGCCCTGGTCCCCGGCCTCGATGATCTGGCGGCAATCGTGCAACCGTTGTGCGACCTGATGGCCGAGAAAGAAGTGCCCCTGGGCCACATATTAAAAAGCCACACCGCCTGCATGGAGGCCCTGGCCGCCCGCGAAAGTGGCGGCGGAGCCGACTATTTGTGGCGGGGCGAGGACGGCGAGGCGGCAATGACCTTTATCGCCGACCTGGCCGACAACGCCGCCATGCTGGGTGAGCGCATGGCGCCGCGTCATTACGTCGCCCTGCTCGATACCCTGATGGCGACCCGCCGGGTGCGTCCGCGTTATGGCCAGCACGCCCGCCTGCACATCTGGGGCAACCTGGAAGCCCGCCTGCAAAGTGCCGATGTGATGATTTTGGGCGGCCTCAACGAAGGGTCGTGGCCGCCGGAAGCCAAACCGAGCCCGTGGATGAGCCGCCCCATGGCGCGGGATTTCGGCCTGCCCCTGCCGGAACGACGGGTCGGCCTGTCGGCCCACGATTTCGCCCAGGCCGCGTGCGCACCAACGGTGATCCTGACCCGCGCCGACCGGGTTGGCGGCACCCCGACCGTACCGTCCCGCTGGTTGCAGCGACTGGATAACGCGCTGGCCGGGGCCGGGCAGGAAAAGGCGCTCGACCCTCAAGATAGCTGGCTGGCCTGGGCCAATGGCCTGGATCAGCCGCAGGGACCGCCCCGGCCGGTCGATCCTCCCGCCCCCCGACCGCCGGTCGATGTTCGCCCGCGCACCCTGCCGGTCACCCGGATTCGCACATTGGTGCGCGACCCCTATGCCCTGTACGCCGAACGGATTTTGAAACTCAGGTCCCTGGACCCCATCGACGCCGACCCGGACGCCCGCCACAAGGGCATCGTTATCCACCAGATTCTGGACAGGTTCACCCGCCAGTACCCCTTTGATCTGCCCGACAATGCGGAACACGAGTTAATTGAAATGGCAACCCAGGCGTTCGACGACCTGATGGCCTGGCCGACGGTGCGGGCCTTGTGGTGGCCGCGATTCGAACGCATCGCCGCCTGGTTTATCGGCTGGGAACGCAGGCGACGCGCAACTGGAATTACTGTCTTGAAGACCGAAATCAAAGGCTCCATGGAACTGGCGCTGCCAGCCGGTCGGTTCAAGCTGACCGCCGTGGCCGACCGCATCGACCAGATGGCCGATGGCTCGCTCGGCATTCTCGATTACAAGACCGGGGCGACATCGACCGGGCCGCAAATGGAAAGCGGCCTGGAACCGCAACTGCCCCTGGAAGGAGCCATCGCCACGGCCGACGGCTTCGGGCTGGGCATTAGCGAGGTGACCGAACTGATGTACGTGCAGGTTTCCGGTGGCCGGGAGCCGGGCAAGGAAAAGCGACCCAGTCTTGAACACGGAACAGGCCGGGTGATTGAAGACAACCTGGCCGGGCTGCAACGCTTGCTCGGTCGGTACGATAAGCAACAAACCCCCTATTTGTCGCATGTGCGCCTGCAATACCAGAGCCACGGAGGTGACTATGATCATCTGGCCCGGTTCAAGGAATGGGGCCTGGGCGGCGGCGACGACGAATGACCGATCAGATGCCCCCCCGCGATTCCATGAGCGGCGTCGCCAACCAGCGACGGGCCGCCGACCCGCAGGCGTCGGTCTGGGTCTCGGCCAATGCGGGCACCGGCAAGACCCATGTCCTGATCAACCGCATTTCCCGCCTGTTGCTGGCCGGGGTCCGGCCCGAACGTATTTTGTGCCTGACCTTCACCAAGGCCGCCGCGGCGGAAATGTCGAACCGGCTGAACAAGCGCCTGGCCGACTGGGCCAGGGCCGATGATGTTTCCCTGCAAACGGCCCTGCTGGACCTGACCGGATCGGCCAAATCAGGTGATCAACTGGCCACCGCCCGGCGGTTGTTCGCCCAGGTGCTGGACGCACCAGGGGGCCTGAGCGTGCGCACCATTCATGGCTTTTGTGAATCCCTGCTCGGTCGTTTCCCCCTGGAAGCCGGGGTCTCGCCGCATTTCAATGTGCTCGATGAACGGACGGCGGCAGAACTGCTGGAAGAAGCCCGCGACCGGTTGTTGTTCGGCACCCTGGGCCCCGGCGGCGAGGCCGAAGCGAGCGCCCTGAAAATGCTCGCCGGTCTGGTCAGTGAAGACGGTTTCGTCGCCCTGAAAAAAGAACTGTCCTTCAAGCGCGGCCTGTTTGCCGAACAACGCCAAAAGGCCAAAAGCACCGATCAGTTGATCGCGTTGGCTTATCAGGCCCTGGGCCTGAACGAGGGCGAAACCGCCGCCCAGGTCCTGGCGACTATTGCCGACGAGGCCGATCTGGAGGCCCTTAGAGCGGCGGCGCAGGTGTTGGCGAGCGGCCTGAAATCCGACTTCGAAAGAGCCGGTCCCCTGGCCCAATGGCTGGCTGCGGACGGCACGGTCCAATCCGATACGTTCACTTCTTCCTATGCACCTTGCTTCGTCACTCAAAAAGGCGCGGCGCGAAAAACCCTGATGACCAAGAAAATAGGCGAGGCCCATGCCGATTTACTAAACGCCTTGCAGGTCGAGCAGCAACGGGTCGTCGCCCTGGTCGAAAAACTGGCGACCATTGATGATGCCGAAGCGACCGCCGCCCTGCTGCGCTTCGGCGGCGGCCTGCTGGATCAATACGAAGCCCTGAAACAGAACCGGGCGCTGCTCGATTACGATGATCTGATCCTGAAAACCACCGCCCTGCTGGAGACCGATGGCGGGGCGTCCTGGGTCCACTACAAGCTCGATGGCGGGGTCGATCATATTCTGGTTGACGAAGCCCAGGATACCAGCCCGGATCAGTGGACGGTGATCCGCCGGCTGGCCGATGATTTCTACTCGGGCATGGGAGTCAAAGAGCCTGGAAGCCGCACCATATTTGCCGTCGGCGACGAAAAACAATCGATCTATTCTTT
>CBFDVE010000098.1:0-7730 GCA_965613205.1 uncultured Rhodospirillaceae bacterium | reverse complement strand
CGCCTCGGTGCTTGATGCGGGGGCCATCCGGCGGGTATAAGATTGAATACCTCATATTGCGCAGGAGCCGCCCCGTGCCAACTTTTTCCATGACCGGATATGCCCGCACCGAAGGATCAAGCGACCGATGTTGCTGGGTCTGGGAAACCCGCAGCGTTAACGGCAAGGGTCTGGATGTGCGGTGCCGGTTGCCGTCCGGTTTCGAAAACCTGGAACAACCGGTCCGGCAGCGCGTCAAAGGGGCGCTCAGGCGGGGTCATGTGACGGTCAACCTGAGCCTGACCTGGGAACAAACGGAGGGGGTCTATCGGGTCAATGAACAGGTGCTCGATGAGTTGGCTGCCATGCTGCCCAAACTGGCGGCGAAAATTCCGGATGCGGCGCCCGCCACCCTCGACGGCCTGTTGGCCCTGAGAGGAGTGATCGAGGTTCGCGACGACGGATTGTCCGACGACGTTCGGACCGAAACGGAAGCCGCCGTCATGGCCGGTCTGGATCATGCCCTGCACTCTCTGTCGGCCATGCGCCAGCAAGAAGGACAGCGCCTGGCCGACGTTTTGAACGACCAGATCGATGGCATCGAAAGCCTGTGTGATGACGTTGGCAAACTGGCCGCCTTGCAGCCCGACGCCATTCGTCACCGATTGCAGGAACAAGTGGCGGCGCTACTGCACGATGTGCCCGCATTGCCAGCCGAACGACTGGCGCAAGAAGCCGCCGTACTGATGATCAAGGCCGATGTGGCGGAAGAACTGGACCGGCTGGTCGCCCACGTCAGCGCCGCCCGCGCGCTGATGGCCGAAGATGTGGCGATTGGCCGCAAGCTGGATTTTCTGTGTCAGGAATTCATGCGCGAAGCCAACACCTTATGCTCGAAATCCGCCGATGTTCAAATGACCCGTATCGGCCTGGACTTGAAGGCGCTGATCGAACAATTCCGGGAACAGGTGCAAAATATCGAATAATACTTAATAATACATATCGGGCCCTCGATGCCGAGGATTCCTATATAGGTGCGAATTACCAATTTGACACCACATAATGTGCATAATGTGCGATATTCGATCCTCAAGGGGCATTGCCTGAATGTGACCCAGTTAATTGATCTTGGTCAATTTTCTCTTTCATTTTGCTGGATATCCTGCGACGATAAATAACCGTAAATGGATTCGGGGATTACATATTATGTATCGGCGCAGGGGTGTTGTGGATATCATCATGAAGCGAATACCGGTTCTGTTGGCAATGGCCTTCCTGCTTGCGATAGCGGCAACGGGTGCGGCAAACGCGCAGGCGAAAAGCACGGAAACCGCGCAGGCGAAAAGCACGGAAACCGCGCAGGCGAAAAGCACCGACAAACAAGCCCACGAGGAATTGTTTCGCAACAGCCAGTTTCCCTCGGCCTTTGAATGTAAATCCTGCCATCCGGTGCAGTTTCGTCAATGGTCTGTTTCCAACCACGCCTATTCAAATCTGAGTCCGATTTTCGTCTCGGTGGAAAATTCGGTGCTGGCTAAAACCAACGGCACGTCTGCCGATACCTGCTCGCGCTGCCATGCCCCGACGGCCGCCGTCCTGAAAGTCATGCAAATTTCCAACGTCAAGCGGGCCCAGTTCGCCCGGGTCGGTGAAGATTTTCTGGGACCGGTGGTCGAAGGGATTACCTGCGTCGTTTGCCACCGGTTTGACAAAAAATACGGCAAACGAAGTGCCCGGGCGAAAATTACCCAGGGCGATATATTTGCGCCGATTTTTGGTCCGACCAACAATGATATCCAGGCCGAAGCCGAAAAAGACAGCCGACTGGCCCTGGTTACCGAGCCCGGCAAGAAGGGCCGGGCGATTCATGGCAAAGTCGAACCCTATTCGTTTTTGCGGGCCTCCCGGTTTTGCGGCAATTGCCATTCGTCCCGGTTACCCACGGGTATACATAACGAAGAAACTTTCGATGAATACCGCACGTCGCCTTCCGCCGCCGATGGTGTAACGTGCCAGGACTGCCACATGGGCAAGGTGCCGGGCGAAGCCAAAGGCTTCGATAACGCGCCCGCCGCGATCATTGGTAAAACCGAAACCAAGGCCCGTCGCCGCTCCAACCACTATTTTGCCGGACCGGATTTCTCGGTCTTGCATCCGGGTATTTTTCCTCATAACCCGGATGCGGTACTTTTGGCGACCTATGAACAGTGGATGCTGTTTGATCACAAAAAAGGTTGGGGCACGGATGAATTCGAAGACAATGTCGCCGATGATTATGTTTTCCCGGCATTCTGGCAGGATCAGGATCTGCGTTTCGAAGCCCGGGAAATTCTGAACGAACAGTTCAAACTTTTAAAATGGGCCAAGGGTCAGCGCCAGACGCTGATGAAGGCCGGGTACAAGGTTGATAAAGTGGTCGTCGATGAAGCCAACATGCGCGATGGCTTGAAATTCCGCATCAACCTGAGAAATGCCGTTAAGGGCCACAATGCGCCGACGGGATTTATTCACGAGCGGATGGTGTTCTTCCAGATCGTCGTCAAGGACAGTTCTGGCAAGGTCGTGTTTTTATCGGGTGACCGGGACCCCAACGGCGACTTGCGGGAACGCTATTCCCGTTACGTGAGCAATGGCGAAGCCAAGTACGACAAGCAGCTTTTCAACCTGATGAGCCACTTCATGGCGCGCACTTTCTTTGGCGGTGAACGCACTCAGCTTCGATTCATCGCATTTTCGACGACGACACGACCGTTCATCAGACCGCCGACCAATCCGACGGCTATTTTCATGCGCCCGAATGGGGCCCGGTCCAAGAAAAACAGCATCGAACCTGGTGGCGACCGATGGGCCGAATACGTTGTTGACCCAAAACTGCTAACTCCCGGCGAGACCTATACGGTGAACATGAAACTGATCGCCCAGGCTATGCCGGCGTACTTCATCGCCGTCAATGCCGGGGTCGGGCTCGACTATAAATTTTCGTTACGTGAACTGACGAAGCGAGTTGTCGATCTGAGCATGAACCTGTGGGAATCGACGGAAACGATCAAGATCGAACAATAGGGTGACCGACATGCTACGACATCTGATCATCATTGGCGCAATTGTGTTTCTTGGCGGAGCCACCGTCGCCGCCGCCGAAGGCGATGAAAGCCCGTCGCGTTATTCCGACAAGGTGCTGGGCTTGAAAACCCCGGAACAACTGCCCTCGCGACCGACGCCATTGTTCGAGTTGTGGCAGGATTACGTCAATCAGGGGCCCTATGAATACGAATTTGAATTTCCCACGGGCATGGTCGTGTCGCCGGGCCTGTTGCTGTATGGCAATTTGAGCACGGGCCTGCAGATTACCGATAACGGGGTCGATCAAACGAAATCAGAATGGGTCTCTACGTTGGATATGTTCGTTAACGTGACTTTCAGCGGGACCGAACGTTTCCTGATCGGCATGTCGCCCTTGAAACGTCAGAACGGTAAAAAAACCCGCTTTGAACTGAGCCCGGACTATTCCTTCAAAAACGAAAATAACGCCCGGATTTCGGTTGCCTTCTTCGAAGGCGAAATATCGGAAATGTTCCCTAAGATTGACATGGAAGGGCGTTTACCGCTGGACTATGAAATCGCCATTGGCCGACAACCGGTTCTTTCCCAGGGCGGTGTGCTAATCAATGACACCATGGATTCAATTGCCATCACCAGAAGTACGGTGCCGATCAAGGGCACCAATTTTGCCCGCATTGGCGGCTTGTTTGCCTGGAATAATGTTAACAGAAGCAATAACATCGATGATGATGATGGCCTTTTATATGCGCTTTTTTCATCTGTTGAAGTGGCCCATTCAAACATCGATATTGACCTGGCCTATGTGGATAGTTCTGACGCCATCGGCGATCAGTTCAACGTCGCCGCCACGTTTATAAAGCCGATTATTATGTTTGAACACGATGTGGATACCACAATTCGCATTGCTTCATCGTTTACGCCAGACGGTGAAACGGCCCAGGCGACCGATGGCACGATGCTCTATACCAGCTTTTCCTGGGCGCCCAAGAAAACCGTTGATCTGATCTATCTGAACGCCTTTGCCGCCAATAACGATTACGCGCCGGCGGCGCGAGCAGCCGGCGGGCCACTGGGCATTACCGGACTGTTGTTTGCGCCTAACGGCCTGGGCGGTGCGGCCATCGGCAACGCCGCCAAACATACCTACGGCGGCGCACTCGGCTATCAGATGTTTTTCTCGCCTAAATTGCGGCGCAACCTGATATTCGAAATTGGCGGCAAGGTAGACAACACGGCCGGCGGAATTGATCGATTTGGAACCGCAGTGCGCTATTCGCAGGCGGTCGGGCAACGCGCCTTTTTTGAAATTGGCGGATTTGCCGTGGGTCAGCGATCCATTGACGATGCTTACGGATTGCGGACCAAACTAAATGTCATTTTCTAAGCCTTTGCTGACCCTGCCGCTGGCGATTATCGCCGTGACGTTCTTGCTGATACCGACGGCGATGGCCGAGGCCTATTACCAGGGGCCGTTGTCGTGCCAGGAATGCCACAAGGAAGAAGCTAAAACCTGGGAAACAACGGTGCACTTTCTGAGCTACCGGACCGCCCATAAATCAAAAAACGCCAAGAAAATAGCCCGTGCCGTGGGCGGCAAGAAAAACATGAAGCGGAACGCCAAGTGCAGCGTTTGCCATTATTCGCTTGAACGCAAAAAACCGGAAGACAAGGCCAAGGTAAAATACGGCCCGTCCTGCGAAAGTTGCCACGGGGCGTCGTCAGACTGGGAAGTTATACATTCCGACTACGGTGGCAAAAGTGTCACCCGGGAACAGGAAACATCTGAACACCGGGCAAAACGGATAGCCGATTCCAGCGCCGCCGGACTGGCCTGGGCGTCCGATTCCTATGATATTGCCGCTAATTGCATGAAGTGTCATGGCCTGGCCCGTTCGGAAATCGATGCCAGTGACTTCGCCAAAATGCTCGAAGCCGAACACCCGATCAATACCGAATTCGAAATTGTACTTTACTCTCAAGGCCGTATGTACCATCGCAAGGGTTCCCGTACACCCGCCCAACTGGCCAAATTGTTTGTCGCCGGGCAGGCGGCCAAACTGGTGTCGGCGATCCAGGCGGCTTCTTCCGCGACCGATGGTCCCTACAAGGCGGCCCAGGTGAAACGGGCCAGCGCCGCCAGAACGGCCTTGCAAGCGGTCCCTCAGGCGGCGGCGTTTCTCGCTGCCCCCAACGCGGCCAATGCCCGTAAATTGCTCGATGATATCGGCCAGCAGGATCTGTCGGGACAGGTTGGTGCGCTGATACCCTGCGCCAAACCCGATCGGGAAAATTTGCGTCAGTGCTGAGGCAATAGCCAGGCGACCCTGCATCTTCATAATTGGCCCGCATAATCTGCCATTGTGTATTTCCGTTTCATATGAGTCCGGTTATGCTTTGACAATCGCCATGCCGTAGCGAGACGGATTGAGTGAAAAGTAAGATCAGGTGCAGAATATCGAATGAGCCATAACAGTGAGATCGGTCGTCGCGGCCTGATGTTGGTGCTGTCGTCGCCGTCGGGGGCCGGCAAATCGACGATTTCCAGGGCCCTGATCGACCGGGACGATAATCTGACCATGTCAATTTCGGCGACCACGCGCGAACCCCGCCGCGGTGAAGTGGACGGAAAAGACTATCTGTTCCTGGACAAGGCGACGTTCGACCGGATGGTTGGTGAAGGCAAGATGCTGGAACACGCGAAGGTCTTTGACAATTACTACGGCACACCGAAAGAACCGGTTGAACAGGCGCTGGCCGCCGGTCGGGACGTGATGTTCGATGTGGATTGGCAGGGCACCCAGCAATTGGCGGATAATGCGGGCAATGACCTGGTCCGTGTTTTTATCCTGCCGCCGTCCATGGCGGAACTGGAACGGCGATTGTACAGCCGCGCCCAGGACAGCGAAGAGGTGGTCCGCAAACGCATGGCCGAGGCGGTTTCGGAGATGAGCCATTACCCGGAATATGACTACATCGTGGTCAACCGGGAAATTGATCAAAGTGTCGCCCAGGTTCAGGCCATCCTGAACGCCGAGCGATTGCGTCAGGGGCGACAATCCGACGTTCACGACTTTATCGCCCGGATGCAGGGCGACCACACTTGACGCGCAGATGAAGATCACGCTTATCAGGTGCAAGCGGTGCTGCATCGGTGGCAGCAGGTAAACGGCCAGGGCCAAATTGGCGGCTATAAAATCGGCTGTACCACCATGGTCATGCAGGAATTGCCGCAAATTCCAAGCCCGGTTTTCGGCGGTATTCCGGCCAACCGAATTTTTTCGGACAAGGCCGAACTACCTTTCAGCCAAATGCACATGCCCGGTATCGAGTGCGAAATCGCCATGCGCCCGGGGGCCGACCTGCCACTCGGGGGTGCCCCCTAACAGCAGAGCAACCATCGCCTCGGTCATCTGGCTGCAATCGGCCCCGGCAGAAGCGCTGATTTCCATCGATGGACTGGGCGATGTTTCCTTGCGCCTCAGTTAACCGGCAACGGCTCGGGCGATGGCGCAAAATTGCTCGACGGTCAATGTTTCGGCCCGCGCCGTAGGGTCGATGCCAAGTCCCTGAAAATCGATGTTCAGGGGCTTCAGACTGGCCCGCAACATTTTGCGCCGCTGGCCAAAGGCCGCCGCCGTGACTTTTTCCAAAACGCTCATGGTCGCTGGTGCCAAAGGTTCAGGCCGGGGAGTCAGCGTGATCACCGTGCTGTCGATTTTCGGCGGCGGAGTGAAGGCGGTCCTGGCGATGTTGAACTCGGGGCGGATATCGCACAGCCATTGGGTGATCACCGATAACCGCCCATAGGTTTTGCTGCCAGGGCGGGCGGTGATCCGGTCTGCGACTTCCTTCTGAAACATCAGGGTCAGGCTCTCGAACTGGTTTGCCTGCTCAAGCCACTTCAATAGCAATGGCGTCGCGATGTTGTAGGGCAGGTTGGCGACAATGCGCCGGGGCGCGGGGCCGAGGGTGCTCAGGTCGGCTTTCAGGGCGTCGCCTTCGATAATCTGCAATCGCCCCGGATAGGCCAGCGCCAGATCGCCCAGGGCGACGACACAGCGGGGGTCGGTTTCAAGGGCGACCACATGCCTGGCACCAGCGGCCAGCAGGGCCCGGGTCAGGCCGCCGGGGCCGGGGCCGATTTCGATCGTCGTGCCCTGGCTCAGTTCCCCGGCGGCGCGGGCGATGCGCCGTGTCAGGTTCAGATCGAGAATGAAATTCTGCCCCAGCCCCTTGCGCGCGGAAAGGCCATGGGCGCGAATTACGTCGCTCAGCGGCGGCAGGCCATCGGGAGAGCCGGTCACGCGGGAGCCATTCTGCGGGTTGCAATGGCGGCTGCCAGCTTCAGCGATTCAATTAAGCTGCCGGGGTTTGCCCTGCCGCTTCCGGCAAGCTCATAGGCCGTCCCATGGTCCGGGCTGGTTCGGACAATGGGAAGGCCAAGCGTGACATTCACCGTGGAATCGAAGGCCAGCGTTTTTGCCGGAATCAGAGCCTGGTCATGATACATCGCGACAACTGCATCATATTGGGTGCGTGTTCTCTCCTGAAATATGGCGTCTGCGGGAAGCGGACCTGTGACATCCAATCCACTTGCCTTCAGTGTCCCGATGGCCGGCGCAATGATATCAATCTCCTCGCGGCCCAGCGTGCCTTCCTCACCGGCGTGAGGGTTGAGTCCACAAACC
>CBFDVE010000097.1:0-7737 GCA_965613205.1 uncultured Rhodospirillaceae bacterium | reverse complement strand
CCGTAAAGCTGGCCCGATTCACCGGCCTGACGGACCAGGATAACGCTTAAGCCATCGAGTTTTTCGCCGACTTTTTCGGCCTCGCCCCGTTGTTCCAGGTTGGCCGCTTCCAGTTGCGTCCGTTCGGCTTCGAAGTGGGTGCGGTTGGCGTCCGTCGCCCGCAAGGCTTTCGCCTGGGGCAACAGAAAATTGCGCGCGTAGCCCGCCTTGACGCTGACCACATCACCCATCTGACCGAGTTTTTCGATCCGTTCGAGCAGTATAACTTCCATTTTTATTCTCCTGACCCGACCATCGGGACCTTGTACCTATGACACAGAGCCGGAGCCGGGTGCCTTGAAATGCCGTCGAATGCCGGCCCATTGTTCGATCAGTCCGGCGGCGATAACGATCAGGGCGACCCAACCGGACAGCAACAAAACCAAATAAAAGACAATCAACATGATGCCCGGATAAGGCGCCATGCGGGCTATATTATGAACCACCGCCAGCCCCAGAAAGAAAAACGGCAGCCCCACTAACATGGCCATGTTTCGTCCGATATAGGCTATTTCTCCCAATCCCAGCAGATTGCCGACCAAGGCCAGGGTCGCCGCCGCTATAAAATAAATCGATATCCGGTCCGGCAAGACCAGGTCCGACAATCCGGACCGGGGCCTGACCGGGGCCTTCATCTTGTGTAACACCGTCAACGCAATGGAGGCGTTGATGATGGTCATAACCACCCACGACATTCCCAGGTAACCCGGGAACAGGGCGGCCATGGATTGTAAAATCCTGACCCGTTCGCCATCCTGCAAGCCCGGCATCAGCAAGGTGAAGACCCGTTCCAGGATGGCATAGATCATGCCCTGCAATCCGCCTTCCTGGCTTAACGCCAGAACATAAGCCAGCGCGAACAACGCCGCCGCCATGATCGCCAACATGCCAAGAATGGTCCCGGTCGGGGTCCATTGCTCGGTCGTGCCACCCGATCCGTCACTGACCTGGTGGCGGGTCAGCGCCAGACGCACAACCAGCCACACGGGCAGCCCGTAAATCAGCGCGTAGAGCAGGCCCGAAAACGGCCCACCGGCCACTCCTGCCGTGACCACACCGGCCAGCCCGGCCACCGTTTCAAACCTTAATCCCATCCCCAGGCCGATCATCAACAAGGGCAACGGGGTCAGATAAACCGCCAGCATGGCACCGGGGATTCCGGCAACAAAAGCCAGCGAAATCAGGCCACTTAGCACTCCGCCACCAAGTGCGATCAACATGTCCCTGGACATTTCAACCTCTCCGGTGGCCTAAAAACAGTCCTTACTTGACGACGTAAGGAATTAACGCCAGGAAACGGGCCCGCTTGATGGCTTTCGCCAATGCCCGCTGGTTCTTGGCGGAAACAGAGGTAATCCGGCTGGGCACGATCTTGCCCCGTTCGGACGTGTAGCGCTGCAACAAACGGGTATCCTTGTAATCGATCTTCGGCGCCTTGGCACCCTTGAACGGGCAGCTTTTGCGACGCCGGAAGAAAGGCCGGCGACCGCCACCAGCGGCACTCGGTGCGGTGGATTCACTCATGCGCTTTCTCCTTCTTTGGTCTCCGCTACGGCCGGTTCGACCGGTGCGGCTGCTTTTTCTTCTGGCTTGGGGGCCGGGCGATCTTGCCGTGGCGGACGGCTGTCACCACCGAACGGGCGGCGTGGCCGGTCATCGCGGGTGTTGGCGCGCATCATCACCGATGGGCCTTCGGGGAATTTATCAAGTTTAATGGTCAACTGGCGAAGAACGTTTTCGGCAATGCCCATTTGCCGTTCCATTTCGTGAATGGCGTTCGATGGGGCGTCAAGATGAAGCATGACGTAATGCCCCTTGCGGTTCTTCTTGATGCGGTAGGCGAGGCTGCGAAGACCCCAGTTTTCGACCAGGACGACGGTGCCGCCTTGGTCGGTGATGATTTTGCTGAAGGCCTCGGTGAGTTCTTCAACCTGGGTCGCAGAAATATCCTGACGTGCAATAAACACGCATTCGTAATAAGCCAACTTGTCTATCTCCCTCTGGCTTTTCTCATCCCGTTGCGGCCAATCCGCTGGCGGGCATAGCCAAACCTGTTGGTCCGGCAAGGAGTCGTGAAGCGGCGCAATATACATGAAAAACTTTATCACGCAAGGAGAAGCTGCTGTTTTATTGAAGGCGCCAATTGGCTATAAACAAGCAGTAAATTTCAGGGGGGGTCTGATCGCACGCCATGAACAATAATTTTCTTTCCACTGTGATCAGACTGGCCATCATTTCTCTGGTGCTGGGGTTGTTGCTATCCTTCTTTTCGGTCAATCCGCAAGACCTGCTGGAAATGCTCGGCAGCACGGCGCTGGGCATTTTCAATGCCGTCGCCAGGGTGCTCGAATGGTCGGTACAATATATTCTCATTGGCGTTATCGTGGTCGTGCCGGTGTGGCTGGTGATCAAAGCCTGGCGGGTCTTGCGGGGCAAATAGCAAGGCCTGGAAAAACGGTTTCGTGATTTGACAATTCTTGACATCATCGTTCCAGGCGCTATGACTGCCGGCCAATCAACCATACATGTTAAACAGGGCAATCCTCGCCATGACGCCAAATTCCAATCCGCTCGCCCTGGTTTTTCCGGGCCAAGGCTCCCAGGTCGTCGGCATGGGCCGTGATCTGGCCGAGGCCTATCCGGTGGCGGCCGAGGTCTTTGCCGAAGTCGATGAGGCCCTCGGCCAGAAGCTGTCCCAGATCATGTTCGAGGGCCCGGAAGATACTCTCAGATTGACCGAAAACGCCCAACCGGCCCTGATGGCGGTCAGTATGGCCGTGATCCGGGTGTTGGCTGAAAACGGATTTCAGGTCGAACAACGGGCCGGTTTCGTCGCCGGTCATTCGCTTGGTGAATATTCGGCGCTGATCGCGGCGGGTACGTTTGGCCTGGCCGATGGGGCGCAATTGCTGAAACAACGCGGCCAGGCCATGCAGCAGGCGGTGCCGGTCGGTGAAGGGGCCATGGCGGCCCTGTTGGGGCTGGATATGGCGACGGCGAAAGTCGTCGCCGATGAAGCCGCCGAGGGTGAAATTTGCACCGCCGCCAACGATAACGCGCCGGGCCAGGTGGTCATTAGCGGGGCCAGGAACGCGGTCGAACGGGCCATTCAAATTGCCAGGGCACATGGCGCCAAGAGGGGGATTCTGTTGCCCGTTAGTGCCCCGTTCCATTGTGCGCTGATGGCTCCGGCCGCCGAAGCCATGGCCGAGGCCCTGGCCGTGGTTCGCATGGAAAGCCCGAAAGTCCCACTGATTGCCAACATCACCGCCGGGCCGGTGGTCAACGCCCCGGAAATCAGGCGGCTTCTGGTCGAACAGGTGACCGGCATGGTGCGTTGGCGGGAAAGCGTGCAATACATGAAGAGCGAAGGCGTCGAAAAAATCATCGAGATCGGTTCCGGCAAGGTGCTGAGTGGCCTGGTCCGGCGTATCGATCGGGACTTACCGGCCACGAGCATCGGTACGCCGGAAGACATCGATGCTTTTCTGGGGGAGCTATAGAAAATGTTTGATCTGAGTGGAAAACGGGCCCTGGTTACCGGTGCCTCAGGCGGCATCGGCGGTGCCATTGCCAGGGCCCTGCATGGTCAGGGTGCGATCATCGCCCTGTCAGGCACCCGCAAGGAAGCGCTCGAGGCATTGCAATCGGAGTTGGGCCAGCGCAGCCATGTGACCCCTTGTGATCTGAGCGCAGCCGACGGTCCCGACGGCCTGGTCAAGGATGCGCTCGAAGCCATGGGCGGGGTCGATATTTTGGTCAACAACGCCGGACTGACCCGCGATACCCTGGCCTTGCGCATGAAGGATGAGGCCTGGAACCAGGTTCTCGAGGTCAATTTGTCCGCCGCTTTTCGCCTGTCCCGGGCCTGCCTGAAAGGCATGATGAAGGCCCGCTGGGGCCGCATTATTTCCATTACCTCTATCGTCGGCGTCACCGGCAATGCCGGTCAGGCCAACTACGCCGCCGCCAAGGCCGGTTTGATCGGCATGTCGAAATCCCTGGCCCAGGAAATCGCCAGCCGCGGGGTGACCGTCAATTGCCTGGCTCCCGGCTTTATCGAAACCCCCATGACCGATCAATTGAGCGATGACCAGAAGCAAAATTTGCTGTCCGCCATTCCGGCGGGTCACCTGGGCCAGCCGGGCGATATTGCGTCCGGCGTGATCTATCTGGCGAGCGATGAAGCCGCCTATGTGACCGGGCAAACCCTGCATGTCAACGGCGGCATGGCGATGATCTAGTCAGGCCGAAAAAAGTGTGTTAGGTAACGAAACCTTTTACCGCCCCTTTACCGCCCGTGGCGTCTGTCGCCGGGCAAAAACAACAAAAACAAATTGTACCAACTGAAATTTTTTAGGGATTTTGACTATGAGTGATGTTGCTGATCGGGTGAAAAAGATCGTTCTCGAACACTTAGGTGTTGATGAAGCGAAAGTCACCGAAAACGCCAGCTTTATCGATGACCTGGGTGCCGACAGCCTGGACACCGTTGAACTGGTGATGGCATTCGAAGAAGAATTCGGTGTCGAAATTCCTGATGACGCGGCGGAAAAAATTCTGACGATCAAAAACGCCATTGATTTCATCAGCGAAAACGCCAAGTAATTCTGTCGTTTCGGGTGGGGCCTGAATGCGGTATCCTATGAGACGCGTCGTTGTTACCGGACTGGGGCTTGTCACACCCCTGGCAAACGGGGTCAGGGCAAGCTGGGACCGGCTGATCAATGGTCAGTCGGGCATTGACACCATAACGTCATTCGATATCTCGGACTTACCGGCGAAAGTCGCCGGGCAGGTGCCTTTGGGCGAAGGCCAAGACGACTTCAATGTGGACAATGTGCTGACCCCGAAAGAGCGCCGCCGGGTCGATGATTTCATCGTTTTCGGTATGGCCGCGGCCCAGGAAGCGGTCGCCGATTCGGGCTGGCTGCCGGACGGCGAAGAAGATCAGTTCAGCACCGGTGTGCTGATCGGCTCGGGCATCGGCGGCCTGCCGGAAATTTCCAAGGGATCGTTGACCGTGGATTGCGAATCCGGTGGCGGCGTACGCCGCCTGTCGCCGTTCTTCATTCCGGCCAGCCTGATCAACCTGATCTCCGGCCAGGTTTCCATCAAATATGGTTTCAAAGGCCCCAACCATGCGGTGGTCACGGCGTGCTCGACCGGGGCCCATGCCATTGGCGATGCGGCCCGGCTGATCATGTGGGAAGACGCCGATGTGATGGTCGCCGGCGGGGCCGAAGCCGCCTGCTGCCGGGTCGGCATGGCCGGTTTTTCCCAATCCAAGGCGTTATCGACCAAATTCAACGACACCCCGCAACGGGCGTCGCGTCCGTGGGACCGGGACCGGGACGGCTTCGTCATGGGCGAAGGGGCCGGTGTGGTCGTGCTGGAAGAACTGGAACACGCGAAAAAGCGCGGGGCGAAAATTTACGGCGAAGTCGTCGGCTACGGCTTGACCGGCGATGCCCATCACATTACCGCCCCGACGCCCGATGGCAACGGCGCCTTCCGCTGCATGACGGCGGCCCTGAAACGGGCCGAAATGAACCCGGAAGATATCGATTACATCAACGCCCACGGCACCTCGACCATGGCCGATGTGATTGAACTGGCGGCGGTCAAGCGGGCCTTTGGCGATGCGGTCTATGGCATTTCCATGTCATCGACCAAATCGGCCATCGGCCATTTGCTGGGGGCCGCCGGGGCGGTCGAATCCATATTCTCGATCCTCGCCATGAACAACGGTGTGGTGCCGCCGACTCTCAATCTGGACAATCCCGATGAAGGCTGCGACATCGACCTGGTGCCCCATCAGGCCAAGCAGCGCAAGGTGCGCGCCATCCTGACCAATTCCTTCGGCTTCGGCGGCACCAACGCCTCTCTGGTGTTCAAAGAATTTTCATAAGCCTACAATGAACCACATGGTTCGCTGGCTTTCCCGAATTGTCATTGTCTTTCTTCTGCTCGGCCTGATCGGTGGCGGCGTTTATGCCTGGGGCTATGGGCAGTTCGTCAAGCCGGGGCCGTCATTGTCGCAAAGCACGGTTATTATTTCGCAGGGACAGGGGGTCGATGGCATCGCCAATGCCCTGGCCCAAGCCGGGGTGATCGACGACGGCTTGATTTTTCGCCTGGGTGTGCGCCTGGACGGCGGCGACAAAGCCCTGCAAGCGGGCGAATACATTTTTCCGGCCAAAGTCAGCGCCCGCCAGGCCGCAGATATTTTGTCTGCTGGCAAGACCGTGGTTCGCCGCCTGACCATCGCCGAGGGCCTGTCGACGGCGCAAGTACTGGAACAGTTGCTGGCCACAGATGGCCTGGACGGGGATATTCTTATGACTTATGGCGAGGGTACTCTGTTGCCCGAGACCTATCATTTTTCCTATGGGGATTCGCGAACTGACATCGCCGAGCGTATGGCGACCTCGATGACCCGAATGGTCGGTAAATTGTGGGCTACCCGGGCATCGGGTTTACCTTTGGCGACGCCCCAGGAAGCCTTGATTCTGGCCTCTATTGTCGAAAAAGAAACGGCGCTTGCCAGCGAACGGCCGCGCATCGCCGGGGTTTTCATCAACCGATTGCAAAAACGTATGCGCCTGCAATCGGACCCGACGGTCTCTTACGGCCTGACTCTGGGCCAGAACCCCCTGGGCCGGCCCCTCAGCCGCCAGGACCTGAAGCGCAAGTCGCCCTATAATACATACATTATCGATGGTCTGCCGCCGGGACCGATCACCAATCCCGGTGCCGCCGCCATCGCCGCCGTGCTCAATCCGGCCAACACCCGTGACTACTATTTTGTCGCCGATGGCACCGGCGGCCATGTCTTCGCCCGGACCCTGAAAGAACACAACCGGAATGTCGCCAAGTGGCGCAAGGTCAGGAATTCACAGGCAAAATAATTATTCCTTGCCGGGCGCTCGGCTTAGCAGGCGGCTCGACCAACCGGCGGGAAGCAGTTTCAGGAACCGCATTAGAGTGGCCATGGGCAGGGGAAAGGCGATGATGATCTTTTTTCGGACCAGGCCCTTGACGATGATCCGGGCCGCCTTGTCCGGTTTCATCAGCAACGGCATTTTGAATTTATTTACGGCGGTCAGGCGGGTCTCGACGAAGCCGGGGCAGATCACCGAGACTGCAATGCCACGGTGTTTCAGATTGCCGTGCAGGGCCTCGCCGTAAGCCTTGACCATGACCTTGCTGGTCGAATAAGCAGGTACGCCCGGCATGGCGATATATCCGGTCAGGGAACTGACCAGCGCCAATTGTCCGCGGCCCCGTTTCTTCATGCGATCAACGGCGGGGAAAAGGGTGTTGAGGACGCCGGCCATATTGACGGCGAACACTTCCCGGCTGGCGTCTTCCCCGACGCTGCCGCCGATGCCCGCATTGGCGATGACCAGATCCAGCGGATGATCATCATCCATGCGCTCGACCCAGCTTCGCATGTCGTCCCGGTCGGTAACGTCGACAACCTGGGCGATCACATCGGCACCCCGCTGGCGGCAGGTTTCGGCCACGGCTTGCAATCGTTCATCATTTCGTCCTGACAAGGCCAGGAACACACCGGGGCCCGCATAGGCAATGGCCAGGGCCTCACCAAGGCCACTGGAACCGCCGGTAATCAGGATCGATTTGGGGTTTGTCATGAAACCTTTATAGGCGGGCAGGGACGACATTGAAACCCGC
>CBFDVE010000096.1:0-7837 GCA_965613205.1 uncultured Rhodospirillaceae bacterium | reverse complement strand
CCGGCGTCGCCTTTACCCGCGACCCGTCGACCGGTGAAAACCTGTACTACGGCGAATTCCTGATCAACGCCCAGGGCGAAGATGTGGTCGCCGGTATTCGCACGCCGCAATCCCTGACCCTCGAGGGCAAGCAAAAAAACGGATCAGACATGCCCTCCATGCAGGAAGCCATGCCCGATACTTATGCTGAATTGGTGGACGTGCGCGAGCGTTTGGAACGCCACTACAAAGACATGCAGGATATGGAATTCACGGTCCAGAAGGGCCGCTTGTGGATGCTGCAAACCCGCACTGGCAAGCGCTCGACCAAGGCGGCCCTGAAAATCGCCGTCGATATGGTCGATGAAGGGCTGATCGACAAAGGGCAAGCCATCGTCCGTATTGATCCGGGCCAGCTCGATCAGCTTCTGCACCCGACGCTGGATCCTCATGCCGAGCGCAATCTGCTGGCGACCGGGCTGCCGGCGTCGCCGGGGGCGGCATCGGGCCGGGTCGTGTTCAGTGCCGAAGACGCCGAAGCGTCCATGGAGCGGGGCGAGAAAAATACCATCCTGGTACGCATTGAAACATCGCCGGAGGACATCGGCGGTATGCACGCGGCCAAGGGCATCCTGACCACCCGTGGCGGCATGACCAGCCACGCCGCCGTGGTCGCCCGCGGCATGGGCACGCCCTGCGTTTCCGGGGCCGGAACCATTGAAGTCAATTACCGGCAAAAGACTTTGTCCGCGTTGGGTCAGGTCATCTGCGAAGGCGATATCATCACCATCGATGGCTCCAGTGGCGAGGTCATGATGGGGGCGGTGGCGACCATTCAGCCCGAACTGTCCGGCGATTTCACCAGGCTCATGGAGTGGGTCGATGAAATTCGCCAACTGGGCGTACGGGCCAACGCAGAAACCCCGACCGATGCCCAGACGGCGCGGCAATTCGGTGCCGAAGGGATCGGCTTGTGCCGCACCGAACATATGTTCTTCGATTCGGAACGGATCATCCATGTGCGTGAAATGATCGTCGCCAGGGACGAGACACAACGGCGCGCGGCGCTGGACAAATTGCTGCCTTTCCAGCGCCATGATTTCGTCGATCTGTTCAGGATCATGGACGGGCTGCCGGTGACCATTCGCCTGCTCGATCCACCCCTGCACGAATTCCTGCCCCACAGCGATGGCGATATGGAAGACGTGGCCAAGGCCGCCGGGGTCGATGTGGCCTACATCAAGGCGCGCGCCAACCAACTGCACGAATTTAACCCCATGCTCGGCCACCGGGGCTGCCGGCTGGGGGTCACGTACCCTGAAATATACGAAATGCAGACCCGCGCCATCATCGAAGCGGCCCTGCAAGTGGCCACCGACGGGATCACCGTGATGCCGGAAATCATGATCCCCTTAGTCGCCATGAAAGCCGAACTGGAGGCCATGAAAAATGTGGTCGATGAGACCGCGAAAACGGTCATGGACGAAAAAAACGCCACGGTCGACTACTTGGTCGGCACCATGATCGAGCTGCCACGGGCCGCCCTTAGGGCCGAAGAACTGGCCGAGAGTGCCGAATTTTTCAGCTTCGGCACCAATGATCTGACCCAGACGACGTTGGGCCTGTCGCGGGACGATGCCGGACCGTTTATCCAGATTTATCAGGACAAAGGTGTGCTCGACGCCGACCCCTTCGTCACCATCGATCAGCAAGGGGTGGGTGAACTGGTCAAACTGGCAGTCGAGCGTGGCCGGGCCGGACGACCGGGCATCAAGCTGGGGATTTGCGGTGAACACGGGGGCGATCCGGCCTCGGTGGCATTTTTTCACCGGGCCGGGCTCGATTACGTGTCGTGTTCTCCCTACCGAGTGCCCATCGCCCGACTGGCCGCCGCCCAGGCGGCGCTGCAATCCAAGGGTCTTTAACGGTTAAGAGATGTGGTCAGCGCCGAATAAACAGGGTCCATTCATCGAGCGGATAATCATCGATCAGGGTAACGTTCGATGAAAATCCGGCGCAGTGGTCGAGAAACTCCTGGGCATCGGCATAGTACAGGCCGTCCTGACGGGTACGGTGGTGCTTGTCGAGCATATTGAAGGCCAGCCCCCGGTCGGTCCTGGCCCACAGGTGTGACAGGCTGGATTTGATAAAGGCGGTCCAGATATCGTGCTCCACATTGACATGCAAATTATAGGTGCCTGACACGAACGTATAATCGGCCTGGGCCAACGGGCGGTCGGCGACGTGGAAGCTGGCCCGGTGATCGCCAATGCGACGCCGGGCCTGATCAATCATCTCGGGCGATATATCATAGCCCGCATAATCAAAGGGTGGACATTCCGGCACGGTGATCAGAAAGTCGAAAAAGGCTCCGTATCCGCAGCCCAGATCGGCAATGGTCAGGGGGCGGGAAACGGGTGCATGATTGAGAATATTGTACAGCACTTCGAAGCGCAGTCGCTGGCCGTGCCGGTCTTTCCACAACACCCCCGCCGGTTTGGCGCCGTACTGGCGGACCCGCTGGCTGAACACTTGCGCCAGACTTTTAAGAAACGGCGGACTATGGCTCATTCCGGATCGGGAAACCGGGCCCAGTCGGGTTGATCGGGCAGGATGGTTGCCTCGCCGGCCAAAAACGTCGCCTTATCGCGAAACGGTTGCAGGCGGATCAGGGCCAGGCCCCGGTCGTCCTGAACCGATCTGATTTCGCCCACGTCCTTGCCGTCAGCGACGATTTGGCTGCCCGGTTGCGGGCTCGGGCCATCGATGCGAATGGGCATCAGGCGTTTCTTGACCAGGCCCCGGTAGTGGGTGCGGGCGGTCAGTTCCTGACCCATGTAGCAGCCCTTGTCCCAATCGATCCCGTGCAGTTCAACGAAGCCGTTTTCCAGCAAGATGGCTTTATCGACAATCATGTCGCGGCAGCCATCGGGCAGGCCATGGGTCAGGCGCAGAGTTTCGTAGCGGGCCATATCGCCGGCCTTGAACCCGGCTTTTTCCAGGCTGATTGCGGCATCGGATCTGGGCAGTACGGCGCGCCCACCCATGGCGATCAGGCGGGGGTCCATACAGGCGTTGCCAGCGGCCAGGGAAACGGTGGCGCCTTCGATATTTTCGACGCCCAGCGCGGTGGCAATATCGCCGTCGATCAGGGCGGCGACGGCCCATTCCGGGGTGCGGTCCGTCAGCTCGACTCTGGCCCGCAATTTATACATGGAAAGCTTGCGCATGAAGTCTTCAAGGCGGTCCAGTTCGCAGTCGATCAACAGGCCGTCGGCGGTGTGGCTCAGGAAGAAGTCATACTGAAATTTACCCTGCGGCGACAGCAGGGCCGCATATATGGTTTTTTCGGCACCGACCTTTCGCACATCGTTGGAGATCAATCCCTGCAAAAAATCGCTAGCGTCTTCGCCGCTAAGGCCAATCAGGCCTCGGTTTTCAAGCATGACGTAGGTAAGATCAGACATACGGGTCTGTTGTCCCCTGATTGCGGTATCGATGCCTTAGAATTGGGGTCGAAAGTCCTGTTTGGCAAGTCCCTTTGCGGCACGTATAAATCTATCTATGAAGATTCTTTTCATTACCTCAACCAGGGTCGGTGATTCGATCCTGTCGACCGGGCTTCTGGATCACCTGATCAACACCCATCCCGGAGCTGAAATCAGTGTCGCCTGTGGCCCGGTGGCGGCGTCTCTGTTCGGATCCGTGCCCGGTTTGAAGCGCATTATCGTGCTCGATAAAATGGCCTTTTCCCTGCATTGGCTGCGCTTGTGGGCGCTCAGTATCGGCCATTTGTGGGATGTCGTCGTCGATCTTCGCCGCTCGCCCATGTATTATGCCCTAATGAGTCGCAAACGGGTTCAACTGGGTCGGGGCAAGCAAGGGCTGCACCGGGTCCGGCAACTGGCTCAAGTGCTGGGCATGGGCGACAATCCACCGGCCCCGCGCTTATGGCTGACGCCGCCGCTGCAACAACGGGCCCGGCAGTTGATTCCCGGCTCGCTGCCGGTGCTGGCGATCGGGCCGACCGCCAACTGGCGGGCCAAGACCTGGCGCAGCGAATACTTCGGTGAGCTGATCGACCGGCTGACCGGGCCCGGCGGTATCCTGCCCGGAGCCCGGGTGGCGATCTTTGGCCGCGACGATGAAAGACCGTCCGTGTTGCGGCTGATCGAAGCCATCCCGCCGGACCGGCGGATCGATCTGGTCGGCCATCTGGACCTGATGGAAGCCTATTCCTGCCTGCACCGGTGCCAGCTATTCATCGGCAATGATTCCGGCCTGATGCATTTGGCCGCGGCCACGGGGATTCCGACGCTGGGGCTGTTTGGGCCGACTCCGAAAGAACTGTACGCGCCCTGGGGGGATCGCTGCCGGGTGGTGTCAACGACCGTGCCGTTCGCCGAAATTTTCCCCAAGGACTTCGATCATGTGGCCTCGGACAGCCTGATGGACAGCCTGTCGGTGGACGCGGTGGAAACCGCCGCGCGGCAGTTGTGGGACGCCAGGGAACAGGCGGCATGAGCGGCCAGACGGGACCCTTGCTGTCGGCTCTGATCACCATCAGGAACGAACAAAAGCAATTGGCCGATTGCCTGGACAGGCTCGCCTTCGTTGATGAAATTGTCATTGTCCTGGATAAATGCACGGACGGATCGAGAGACATCGCCGCCCGCTACACCGATCGCCTGATCGAAGGCGACTGGCCCAAGGAAGGTCCGCGCCGAAATGCCGGGATCGCCGCTTGCCGGGGTCAGTGGATTTTCGAGATCGATGCCGACGAACGGGTGCCAACCGCCCTGGCCGACGAAATTGTTGCGCTCATTGGTTCCTCGTCCGATGACTGGCACGAAATCCTGGTCGATAATTATATTGGCGGCAAGCTGGTGCGCTGGGGTTGGGGCGCGTCGTTCGGCAAGGCCGCCTATCCGGGGTTGTTTCGTAACGGAGTCAAAAAATGGGGCGATCAGCGAGTGCACCCCTCCCTGCAATGGTCGGGCCGCAAAGGCCCTATGTTAAAGCACCGGCTGGATCATTACGTCGACCGGGATTTATCGGGTCTGATCCGCAAGCTCGATAGCTATTCGACGGCGCGCGCCCAGGACCTGCGTGAAGCGGGCGAAACATGGGGCTCGACGGCGAGCAATATCCGGCGGTTCTTTTCCCGCTTCATCAAATGCTATTTTTTCCGCAAAGGGTATCGGGAAGGTGGATACGGGCTGGCGATTGCGCTGCTGGCCGGGCTATACCCTCTGCTGTCACACCTGAAAGCGAAACTGGAGAGCGACTAGGTGGCACGTATCGTCCTGGCCGATGACGGCATTGTATTTGATGGCACGACGCCCGAACGGGGCCCCCTGGGCGGGGTCGAATCGTCCGTTGTCAACCTGATGGAAGAACTGGCCAGCCGTGGTCATCAGGTCATGGTGCGCAACATGTGTGAAGCGCCGATTGTCCACAAAGGGGTCGACTGGGCCCCCCTGCACGACGGCGGCGCCTACGCCAATTTACCGGAACATGCCGATCTTTATATCGCCAACCGGGGTGACAGGCTGATCGAGCTGATGCCCGGCGCGGTGCGCACCGCGTTCTGGATTCACAATCCGGCGAAATTTCTGCTCAAGTGGCGCTATCTGAGCAAACTGTGGCGGGTCCGCCCGGCCATTGTCTTTATTGGTGATTACCACATCGGCACCTATCCCAAGTGGGCGCCGGGCGGCCAGCGGGTGATTATTCCTTATGGTATTCCCGACATGTTCGCCGATGCCGCGACAAGCCGGGAAATACCGGGGCCACGGGCGGTCTTTACCTCCAACCCGTTGCGTTCGCTCGATTGGCTGCTCGACCGTTGGGTCAATGAAATATGGCCCCGAGTGCCGGGCGCCGAACTGCATGTTTTTTCCGGCGCCGCCACCTATGGCACGGTCGGGGCGACCAAGGGGCTGGAAATGGAAGTTATTCTCGACCGGGCCCGCGCCCTTTGCGATCATGGCGTTGTCTTGCGCGGCGCCGTGGCAAAGGCCCAACTTGTCGAAGAATTTCGCCTCGCCAGGGTCCTGTTGTATCGTGGCGATATCAATGAAACTTTCTGCCTGGCGGTCGGCGAGGCGCAGGCCATGGGGGTTCCGGCGGTGGTCGAAAACCTGGGATCGGTCGGTGAACGGGTGGTCCATGGGCGCACCGGATTTGTCGTCGAAAACCATAAAGATTTCTCCGGCTCGGCAGAACGCTTGCTATGTGATGATGATTTGTGGCAAAGCCACCACAACGAAGCGCTCAGGGTGCAACGTCGCTGGGGCTGGTCCCAGGCGGCGGCCGAATTTGAAACCCTGATTTCTGCGTAAACAACAAGAACCAAGAAGACGGAATAAAATAAAAAATGCGTGTAATGCAAGTGATGGCCGGGGCCGAATACGGCGGAGCGGAAGCCTTTTATACCCGTTTGGTAATTGCGCTCAGGCGGGCCAGACTGCATCAGCGAGTGATCATCCGGAGCAACCCCTTGCGCGCCGAACAATTGCGTCAGGGCGGGCTGGAGCCGGTCGAACTGGGATTTCGCGGGGCGCTTGACTTGCCCACCAGAATGGCCCTGCGGCGGGAAGTAGCCTCGTTCAAGCCCGATATCGTAATGACCTGGATGAACCGGGCGACGGCCATGGCCCCGGCTGGAAATTTCATCCATGTGGCCCGCCTGGGCGGCTATTACGATTTGAAATATTATCACAAATGCGATCATCTGGTCGGCAACACGGTCGATATCGTCGATTACCTGACCGGCCAGGGATGGCCCGCCGGGAAGGCCCATTGTTTGCCTAACTTCGTCAGCGCCAAGACCCTGCCCGCCGTGGACCGGGCGGGGCTGTATACGCCCCCCGATGCGCCCCTGCTGCTGGCCATGGGCCGGTTGCATGAAAACAAGGCGTTCGATGTTTTGATTGAGGCCCTGGGCCGAATGCCGGATACCTACCTGTGGCTGGCTGGCGATGGACCGGAGCGGCAAAAACTGGAACAACTGGCCGAGAAAAAAGGCGTTAAGCCGCGCCTGCGGTTCCTCGGTTGGCGCGAAGACACCGCCGCCCTTCTAGCGGCCTGTGATTTGTTCGTTTGTCCCTCCCGGCACGAACCCCTGGGCAACGTGGTGGTCGAGGCCTGGGCGCAAAAAGTCCCGGTGGTCGCGGCCGACAGCCTGGGTCCCGGAGTGCTGATTGATAACGGGCGCAATGGATTGCTGGTGCCGATCAACGACGCTAAATCACTGGCCTTTTCAATCCGCCAGGTGCTCGACGACAACGATGCGCGGGCAAAATTGGCGGCGGCGGGATATGCCGCCTACCAGGAAAAATTCACCGAGGAAATCGTTATCGGCAAGTACATGGAATTCTTCGAGCGCCTGGTGGAAAAGGAGTAACCCCGGCGATGTGCGGTATTGCCGGACTGATGACCGCCGATGGTGCCGCGCCCGATCCGGCGGTGCTGGACCGGCTGGCCGATGCCCTGGCCCACCGGGGACCCGATGGACGGGGTCGGCACGTCAATGGCAGCGTCGGGTTGATTCAGACCCGCCTGGCGATTATCGATCTGGAAACCGGCGACCAGCCCATTTACGGGGGCGATGGTCCGGCCGCCGCCATCGTCGCCAACGGTGAAATATACAATTACATAGAATTGCGCCGGGATTTAAGCACGGTCGATTTCAAAACCGCGTCCGATTGCGAGCCGCCGCTGCATCTGTATTTGCAACACGGCCCGGCCTTCGTCGATCACCTGCGCGGCATGTATGCCCTGGCGATCCACGATATGGCGAAATCACGGCTGGTTGTGGCCCGCGATCCGTTCGGCATCAAGCCGCTGTATTACG
>CBFDVE010000095.1:0-7839 GCA_965613205.1 uncultured Rhodospirillaceae bacterium | reverse complement strand
CGGCGAATATGTCGATGGCCGGTTGGGTGAAATTTTCATCGACATGCACAAGGAGGGCGCCGCCTTCCGCTCGTTGATGAACAATTTCGCTATCGCCATCTCCATCGGTCTGCAATACGGCGTGCCGCTGGAAGAATATGTCGAAGCCTTCACCTTCACCCGGTTCGATCCATCGGGCATTGTCGAAGGCAACGAAACGATCAAGATGGCCACATCGATCCTCGATTACCTGTTCCGGGAACTGGCCGTTTCCTATCTGGACCGCAACGATCTGGCCCATGTGGAACCCGATGATCTGGCCCCTGACAGCATCGGTCGGGGCCAGGCCCGTCTGCCCGAGACCGACAACGAGGCCCAGCAGGCGGTCGAACGCATGGCCTCGAAAGGCTACGTTCGGTCCCGGTTTCTGGTCATCAAAGGGGCCAAGGGTTACGGCAAGACCAAGGCAGTCAGCGACACCATGAGCGAAACCATGAGCGAAACAATGAGCGAAACAATGGGCGCCACCTCGTCCATGGCCGCGGCCGGTGGCAGTGGCGGCGGTCTGCAGGTCGTCGAAACTGTTTCTGCCGACCCCGTATCGGTTTCAGGCGCGGTCCAGACGGGCACGGATACCCGCCTGGGGAATGTGCGGCAGGCGAAAATGAAGGGCTACGAAGGTGATCCCTGCGGTGAATGCGGAAACTTCACCCTGGTTCGCAACGGCACCTGCCTCAAATGCCTGACCTGCGGTGGAACAAGTGGCTGTTCGTAACAATTTTGCCTTTTGCTAGGGAGATCCTCCCTGGGAAACTTGGGCGCGCTCCGGGAGTTAAAATCCCCGGGGCCGCCTTTTTTTTATGCAAAGCCTGAAAAAGGTGTTATCAGGTTGACCGGTGCATGATCAATACCGCTATAAATCTGTTCTACCGCCTTGATTTTCTTGTATCATGGCGACGTAAGAATAACCTTGCTGAAAGTTCTTAAAAGAGCTTTCCAGGAAAGCCGTTAGGCCTGTAGATGTCTGATAAGCCGAGTTTCAATATTTTTATCGTCGATGACGACCCGGAAATGGTCGATTATATGGCTGAAATGCTGAGCGCCGCCGGCCATTCGGTATCGACCAGCACGGACAGCACCACGGCTGTCGATGAAATCATCAAGCAAAAACCAGATTGCGTGGTTTGTGATTTGATGATGCCGGGCCGCGATGGCATGGAAGTCTGCACCCTGCTGCGCAAGGACCATGATCTGGATGGCACCAGACTGATCCTGGTGTCGTCAAAATCATACAATTTCGACCGCAAGCGGGCCTTCGACAAGGGCATCGACGGGTTCATCACCAAACCGATCAGCGAAAAGAACTTCGCCTACAAGGTCGAACGCTACATCAAGGACAAGATCGATATTTCCTTCTGGGGGGTGCGGGGCACCCTGCCGGTGCCGGGCATCGAAACGGTGCGTTACGGCGGCAATACGTCGTGCGTGACGATGGAATTTGCCCGTGGGGAATTTTTCATTTTCGATGCCGGGACGGGCATCAAGCCCTTGTCCAACTGGCTCATGGGCCTGGGCCAGAAGAAAATCGAGGCCAAAATTTTCCTGTCCCATCCCCATTGGGACCACATCAACGCCCTGCCCTTTTTCGTGCCCCTGTATATTCAGGGCAATATTTTTGAAATTTTCGGTCCGCGCAATGGCGACATTACCATTCATGAACTGATTTCAGCCCAGATGGACGGAGTCTATTTCCCCATCACCATTCAGGAATTCGCTTCCAGCGTCACCTTCCGCGACCTGAACGAAGAAACCATCGACCTGAATGGCATTACCATCAAGACCATGCTTTTGCACCATCCCGGCCAGTGCCTGGGTTACCGCATCGAATACAAGGGGCGCTCGGTCTGCTATATCACCGACAATGAACTGTTCCTGGACGATGATGAAGATCACTTCGACCCGTTCTATGTCAAACGGCTGATCAAGTTTATCGAAGGGGCCGATTTGCTGATCACCGATACCACCTATATGGATGACGAATATGTCAGCAAGGTCGGCTGGGGCCATTCATGTGTCTCGCAAGTGGTCGATCTGGCCGACAAGGCGCAAGTGAAGCAGTTGTATCTGTTCCACCACGACCCGGACCAGAACGACGACGCCATCGACAACAAGCTGGAAGTCGCCCAGAAATTGTTGAAAGAACGGGGCTCCGATGTCGTCTGCGTCGCCCCGACGGAAAAAACCCACATTAAAATCTGATATCAAGGAACCCACCCCATGGCCGGAACCGTCGATCAACGCCTGAGCGATTTGGGCATTACCCTGCCCGACCCCGCCGCCCCGGCGGCCAACTACATTCCTTATGTGATCAGCGGCAATCTGGTGTTCGTCTCGGGCCAGATCACGATGGTCGATGGCGAGCTTAAATACGTTGGTAAGGTCGGCGATGATTTCGGCATCGAGGAGGGCTATCAGGCCGCCCGCATTTGCGCCATCAACTTGCTGGCCCAGCTTAAAATCGCCTGTGGCGGCGATCTGGACCGGGTTAGGCGGGTCGTCAAACTGGGCGGTTTCGTTAATTGCAGGCCCGATTTCACGGACCAGCCGAAAGTCATCAACGGGGCATCGGATTTAATGGGTGAGGTCCTGGGAGACGCTGGCAAGCACGCCCGTTTCGCCGTTGGCGCGCCATCCCTGCCCTTGGGGATCGCCGTCGAAGTGGACGGAATTTTTGAAATCGATTGATAATTCGGCGTTCAGCCATATTTTTAACTCATGCCCGACGGTCAAGACCCTGCCACTATCAAGATACTCGGTGCAATCGGCGATATATCGGCCGCCGATTGGGACCGTTGCGCCGGTTTGGATGATCCTTTCGTAACCTATGCGTTCCTCTCGGCCCTGGAAGACAGCGGCTCGGTCAGCGCCCAGGCCGGGTGGCATCCCCGCCATATGGTGCTGGAAGATGGCCAGGGCCAAATCGCCGCCGTGGTGCCGCTCTATCTGAAAAGCCATTCCTACGGCGAATATATCTTCGACTGGAACTGGGCCGATGCCTATCAGCGATCCGGCGGCGCCTATTATCCGAAATTGCAGGCCGCCGTGCCGTTCACCCCGGTGACCGGACGCCGATTGCTGATCGACCCAGACCTGCCAGCGGCGGCACGCACCGACATTCAGCGAACATTGTTAAAAGGCCTGGTCCAGTTGACCGAAGACTCCGGTGTTTCGTCCTGTCACCTGACTTTTATCAACCAACAGGAATGGCAATTGTGTGGCGATGTGGGCCTGTTGCAGCGTATCGACCGGCAGTTTCACTGGCTCAACGAGGGCTATCGAACTTTCGATGATTTCCTCGCCACCCTGACCTCGCGCAAGCGCAAGTCGATCCGCAGGGAACGCAAAGGGGCGCTGCAAAGCGGGCTCACCATCGGTCGCCTGACCGGGGCCCAGATCAAGCCTCGCCATTGGGACGCCTTCTATGGTTTTTACCGCGATACATCGGAACGGAAATGGGGCCAGGCCTACCTGAACCGTGAATTTTTCGATCTGTTGGGTCAACGGCTGGCCGACAAAGTCATGTTGGTCATGGCCGAAGATGGTGGAGACCTGGTCGGCGGCGCCCTCAACATGATCGGCGCCCAAACCCTGTTCGGGCGCTACTGGGGTTGTCTCGATCACTACAAATTTCTGCATTTCGAAGCCTGCTATTACCAGGCTATTGAATTTGCCATCGAAAACGGCCTGGGCAAGGTCGAAGCCGGGGCCCAGGGCCAGCACAAATTGCAACGGGGGTATTTGCCCCACACCACCTACAGCGCCCACTGGATCGCCGATCCGGGATTTCGCAAAGCGGTCAGCGCTTTCCTGGTCCAGGAACGCGATGCCGTCGGCGATGAAATTGACGCCCTGACCACCTATTCGCCGTTCAAATCCAACGATTAGAGCAAATTTTCACGACCAATTAACCAATCTGGCCTATTGTGCCCGAATGACGTTCCGACTCCTCTTTATTGTTCTGATCGCCGCCATCCTGTGGCATCCCCATGCGACCGAGGCGGCGCTGCAAAAGTGCTCGCGGATTATCAGGCAAAACGGCCGTGATGTGCTGATCAATACCTGTGGTGACTGTCGCATTGTCGGTATTCAGAGGAGCCGACCGGGTCAATCGGCACCCATATCCCGCAAGGTGACCATTCCGTCGAAATCCAGGGTTACCCTGTCGTTCCGAGGGCCGGGCCAATCGAGGATTACATCTGACAACGCCTGCAGGCCGAAAGCCGGGGGCCAGTCGCTGGCACCGGGGACGGCGCGAAACGATGGCGTCCAATGTATCCAGATGAACCGTTCGGGCGCTGGTCTGGCCCTGATCAACACCTGTGGCCGATGCCGCATGGCGGTCATTGAACGGCTCAACAATCAGGGCGGCAAGCGTATGCAAAATGTCGCCATCGGTGCCCGCAAAGCCATCGCGCTGCCATCGAAAGGCGCCGCCTATGCCAGAATTCTAAGTGAGAAAAACTGTAAATAACAATAAAATGAATGGGTTATGACCAGTCTTCGATAATCTGGTTTAAATCTCCCTGGCGCACGGGGGCGCGATTTTGCGGTGCTTTTCCATCGAAATGCGCCGGCAACAACACCTGGACAAAACCGTCATTCGATTGCACCAACTGGCGTTGCCTGACCGTCTCGTCGCGCAGGGTTTCGGCATAAGTCAACACGGCCTGAAAGCAGCAATCCACGGTCGATAACTTGTCTGTCCAATGGGCCAGGGAGTGCCCGGCGATCAGGGCGGAGACTTCGTCGATCAGGGCGGTCTGGGGCAAGGGTTCGCCCTGCCGTTCAATCCAGTCCGGCTTGCCCACGGCGCGGCAGAAATTGGCCCAGAATTTGGCTTCGAGCGCACCCAGCGCCATCAACCGACCGTCAGAAGTTTTATACAGCCGGTAACAGGCCGAGCCGCCGTTGAGTAAATTTTCACCCGGCTTGACCTGAATCCCGTTGATCGCCCCGGTCAGGCCCCATTCCTGCCAGGCCAGGTAACTATCTGTCAGGGAGACATCGATGAAGCAGCCCGTTCGCTCTTTACCCGCCAGCGCACCCAGCATGGCGATGGCGGCCTGCTGGGCGGAGCCATGATCGATCACCGGTGGCCAGTTGAACGTGCCCGAGGCCGCCATGCCGCCGCTTAAGGCGCCATAGCCGATATCGTGCCCGGCATCGTTGGCCCTGGGACCGCATTGACCGTACCCGGTGAGGGCGCAATGAATCAGGTTTTCGTTCAGGTCACGCAGACGGTCCCGGCCAAATCCAAGGCGATCCATGACGCCGGGCCGGTAGGATTCCAGCAACACATCGGCCCGTTCAATCAACTGGCTGAAGGAAGATTTCCCTGCCGCCGATTTCAAATCCAGCCGAATCACCGATTTGCCGGCGTTGACCGAGCGGTAATAGGCTTCGCCGATGCCGCTTTCCTGTTGCCCCGTCAGGGGATTCAAGTGCAGCAGCGGGTCCCCGTCCGGCGGTTCGATTTTAACCACGCAGGCTCCCAGATCGGCCAGAATGCGCGTCGCCATGGGGCCGGGCAGATACTGGCTCAGGTCGAGGACCCGAACACCGGCGAGAAACCCTTGCGCCATTCGGCTTATTTAACCAGCGCCGACACCTTGCCGCCGCCCTTGCGTTTTTTCTTAGCTGCCGGAACATCGGAAGCGGTGCACAGGAACGCCGGTTTGTTGTCTTCAATGGATACCTGGACAATGCCGCCATGGGCCAGCTTGCCGAACAACAGTTCTTCGGCCAGGGGTTTTTTAATGTGTTCCTGGATAACCCGCGCCAACGGCCTGGCCCCGAACATTTTGTCATAGCCTTTTTTGGCCAGCCATTGCCGCGCCTCATCGTCCAACTCGATGGTCACATGACGGTCGCCGAGCAGGGCTTCCAGTTCGATGACAAATTTGTCGACGACCCTGGAGACCACGTCCGGCGACAGGGACGAGAACGAGATGATGCTGTCCAGCCGGTTGCGGAATTCTGGGCTGAACATGCGCTCGATAGCTTCCTTGTCGTCACCCAGCCGTTCCGTACGTTCGAAGCCAATGGCCGGTTTGGCCATTTCCGAGGCCCCGGCATTGGTCGTCATGATCAGAATGACGTTCCTGAAATCGACGCTCTTGCCGTTGTGGTCGGTCAGCTTGCCGTGATCCATTACTTGCAGCAGGATATTGAACAGGTCCGGATGGGCCTTTTCGATTTCGTCCAACAACAGAACCGTGTGCGGTTGCTGATCGATGGCGTCGGTCAACAGGCCACCCTGATCGAAACCCACGTAGCCCGGTGGCGCGCCGATCAGGCGGGAAATACTGTGCCGTTCCATATATTCCGACATATCAAACCGCACCAGCTCGATACCCAGCGTATGGGCCAACTGGCGGGCGACTTCCGTCTTGCCGACGCCGGTGGGGCCGGAGAACAGGTAGGACCCGACCGGTTTTTCCGGTTCGCGCAACCCGGCACGGGCCATTTTGATCGCCCCGGCCAGGGCATCGATGGCCTTGTCCTGGCCAAACACCATGGTTTTCAGATCGCGTTCCAGGGTCTTCAGGGCTTCCCGGTCATCGGACGACACAGTCTTGGGCGGGATTCTGGCGATGGTGGCGACCGTGTTTTCCACGTCTTTGACGGTCACCGTCTTGCGCCGTTTCGATGGCGGCAGCAACATCCGCGCCGCGCCCACTTCGTCGATCACATCTATCGCCTTGTCGGGCAGTTTGCGGTCGCCGATATAGCGGGCGGAAAGTTCCACCGCCGTGCGCAGGGCTTCGTTGGAATAGCGCACGTTGTGGTGTTCTTCGAAATAGCTTTTCAGGCCTTTGAGAATTTTTACCGTATCTTCGATCGACGGCTCGTAGACATCGATTTTCTGGAAGCGGCGGACCAGGGCCCGGTCTTTTTCGAAATGAGTCCGATATTCCTTGTAGGTGGTCGATCCCATGCAGCGTAGCTGGCCGTTGGCCAACGAGGGTTTGAGGATATTGGAGGCATCCATGGAGCCGCCACTGGTCGCCCCGGCCCCGATCACGGTGTGGATTTCGTCGATGAACATGATCGAATGGGGCATGTTTTCAAGTTCGGTGATGACCGCTTTCAGGCGTTCTTCGAAATCGCCCCGGTAGCGGGTTCCGGCCAGCAGCGCGCCCATATCGAGGGCAAAGATTACCGCTTCGAGCAACACTTCCGGCACTTCGCCCTTGACAATGCGCCGGGCCAGCCCCTCGGCGATGGCGGTTTTGCCAACACCGGGATCGCCCACATACAAAGGGTTGTTTTTCGAACGCCGGCACAGAATCTGGATGGTTCGATCGACCTCCGCATTGCGGCCGATCAGTGGGTCGATGCGGTCATCCCTGGCCTTCTGGTTCAAGTTGACGCAATAGGCGTCCAGCGCCTCGCTGCCTTTCTTGGCCACTTCTTCGCCGTCCATATCTTCATCGGTACCGCTGACCGTTTGCGGCTTGCTTTCACCGGCCACTTTGGCGATGCCATGGGAGATATAATTGACCGCGTCCAGGCGCGACATGTCCTGAACCTGCAAATAATAAACCGCGTGAGATTCCCGTTCGGAAAACAGCGCCACCAGCACATTGGCACCGGTCACTTCTTCCCGGCCCGACGATTGAACATGAATAATGGCACGCTGCACCACCCGCTGGAACCCGGCCGTCGGCTTGGGGTCGGGCAAGGGGGTATTGGAAATCACGCTGAGCACCATATCTTTCAGTTCTTCGGCGATAAATTTGCTTAAGTCACGGCGCAGTTTATCCAGATCCACACCGCAGGCGCGCAACACGGAAATGG
>CBFDVE010000094.1:0-7843 GCA_965613205.1 uncultured Rhodospirillaceae bacterium | reverse complement strand
GGCTTGATCCACCCGCAGGTGTCCGCAAGCAACCAGCCACATCATCAAATCTAATTTCGGCGCGTTGTACTTTGCAGCCACATTCATCTATCCGGGTACGCTTATAAATCGTGCCTACTGTACATTGACTCAAATTTTGTGCTTTCGTTACTTTTGCCAGATTGACGTTACTCATCATTGAGAGTAACCGCCCAGTTTCTTCTTGCGTATGCCAGTGAACACTCGCCGGATTGTCCTCGATCAAATCTCCAAAGCGTGATTTGCGCTTTTCCGGAGTTTGGATATTCCACCATATCCAGCGACCTTTAGTCTCCTCATCCAGCTTGTTATATGCCTCTAGCAAAGTATGAGTGTGCCAAATCGTAGAAGGTTTTGATCTGGTAATGCTAAATGGTATTTCCAGGTCTTCACGCATTGCGATGATAAAGAGCCTGGGTCTGGAATGTGGGACGAAAAATGCCGCATCAATGACCACGGCACCAAAACGATAATTGACTTTACTCAAAGCAGAACAAATGGCGGAAAAATCTTTGCCTCCATGCGAAGTTAAAGTGCCACAAACGTTCTCCAACACGATTATTCGAGGAGCCCGACCTTCTTTTGCGAGGTCTTCCATAAGGGACCAGAAAGGCCAGAAAGTTCCAGATCGATTCCCATTTAAACCAGCGCCACCACCAGCTAAGGATAAATCTTGACAGGGAAAAGACCCCCAAGACAGATCAGCACAGTCCGGTAAATCCGATGTTTTTATATTATGAACATCGGTGGTTTTTAAAACATTATCATTCCAGTTCTGACGATATGTTTGGCTCTTTTTTTTGTCAAAATCATTTGCGAACATACAAGTCCATTGAGGGCCTAACCCCATACGGGCCATGCCTCCTCCGGCAAAAAATTCGTAGAATTTACCCATTTACGCATTTCCCTGCATTATTGCTGACCATCGACAATTCCCTCAGGTGGTAATATTTTTGGCGGCATTTTCAATTAACCAAATAGAGCGCAAAACCTTTTCTATTTTCTATAAATGATGAAAATATTTTTCTGCAAGCGTTTAAGGGCCAGACTAAAGCGTTTCCCACTCAGCAACTTCTATTTATTGTGTTGGCTATTTTGGTGCCACAAAGGTGTTAGGTCAAGATTATTTGTTCTTATTTTGTTCGCCTATCTTTTAAGTTCGGAATTCTCAATGTAATTGATCATCTTGCTGCATACAGAGAGATCATTGAATTCAGAATAAATGCAAACCAAATATATCATGTCGAGTGCCAAGTTCTTCTAAATCACTAAACCGTAGTCGCACTCGAATATATTGGGTGTGGAAATTTACAATATTTTGGATCGAGAACTTATCCACAATATTTAGCGGCCTGATGTTGTTTACGCGCAACATGTAGTTGGTGTACCCTGTGGCGTGTTTTTTCCGCCGGGTTAAATGGGGTCGGTCATGGTCAAGAAAGTCAGCAAACAGGAAAATACCGCCAAGCGGCATGAGACAGAAGGCGACTTGAGCGACGATATCACCGTCGCCGGGGCCTCGGGCGACATGGTGGCGCCATCGGTACCGGGAGTGACCGATCCCTGGGTGGCGCCGTTTTATCTGCGCTACCGCCTGCCGGTGATCGCCGGGTCCCTGGCCAGTGTGCTATGGCTGTGGCTGACTTTAGGCGTGATCAACGATCAGATCGGGCTGGTCGATCTCACGCTATTGCTGCCCCATGAACTGGGCGGCATGGCGGCCGGGGTGCTGACGCCGCTGGCCTTGCTGTGGATGGTGATCGCCTTTTTCGAACGCGGGCGATCCTTGCGCCAGGATACCGAGGCCCTGCGCTGGCACCTGAACCGGATGATTTATCCGTCTGAACGATCTGAAAAACGGGTCCGGGAAATCACCGAATTGATGCGCCGCCAGGCCCAGGACCTGTCCAGGGCATCCGACGATGCGGCCGAGCGGGCGGAAAAAGTCATCGAACAGGTGCGGCAACGGACGGTGACCCTGTCCAAGGTGTCGGAAGATGCGGATTTACGATCCCAGGCGATTGCCGATTCTCTCGGTCGCCAGGCCGAAGATTTGCATAGCGTTTCGGAAAAAGCCGCCGACCGGGCCAGCGCCAGCGGTGATGTGCTTTATTTAAACGCCCATCAACTGGTCAGCGCCACGGACCGGGCCGCGGCCCGGGCCGAAGACATGAGCGAAACCTTGCACCGCCGCAGCACTGAGTTGGAAAAAACATCGCAGGAAGTCTCGACCCTGACTAGAGCGGCGGCTGAAACCTTCCGCGACCGGGTGGAAGATTTGAACGAGCAGTCCCGCGACACCATTGCCGAAGCAGACCGGGTCGGCGAAAACCTGGAGCGGCGGCTGACAGATTTACTCAAAACATCGGACGATGCGGCCATCCGGGTGCAGGGCGGCGCCGAATTGCTGGACGGTTTTTCAAAAGACCTGTCCCGCCGGGCCGACCGGGTCAGCGAGCAGACCCAGCAAGTGGAAGACTCTCTCAGGCGTCAAACCGGTGATCTGGCTGATGCCGGTGCCCTGGTCACCGCCACCACGGCGGAAGTGACGAAAAATATTTCCGATCAAACAACGCTTTTGACCCAGACATCGGACAAGGTATCGAGTGATGTCGATGCCATTGGTGTGGCCCTGGCCGAGCAGGCGCGTGAATTGGTCAACACCTCGGAACATGTCTCTCTGTACATTAAATCGAGCGGTCAGTCGTTCCGCCGCCAGGCCCAGGATTTGAACGAAATAGCCGACCGCACGGCCGACAAGACCAGTGCAATCGGCGCAACCCTGCGCCAGACTTCGCACGACTTGTCGGTGGTGTCGGCAAAAGTCATGGGCCAGGTCGATCAGGTCGGCGAAAATATTCAGGCCCGCAAACAGGAATTGGGTGATGTCACCGAAATCACACTTGTCAAAGTGGGCGAGGCCGAACAGGTGCTGGAAAATGCCTCCCAGCGCTTGTCTAAAATGTCCAATCATGCGGTGCTGAGAGTGTCCGCCGTGCGCGAGGCCCTGCGCCAGTCAACGATCAATCTGGCTTCCGTATCCGATGCCGCTAGTGGAGACATCGGTAACGTTACCGACGTTCTTAGCCGCAGCGCCGATAATCTGGGGGCGGTCAGTGATAAGGCGGCCGGCGATATCGGCGTGGCCACCGAGGCCCTGGAACAAGGCCAGGCCGAGGCGGAAAAATCGGTGCAGCGGAACCAGGATATTTTCGATGCCATGGCCCATCGCATGGATGATTTCGGCGTGACCTCGGAAAAAGCCAGCGAACGGCTGTCGGATTTGGGCGAGGCCATCGAGGAGAGGCAGCGAAATGTCGCCCAGGCGACCCTGCAGGCGGCGGAACAAATCGCCGAGGTTTCAGACCTGGCCCGCAACCGAATTAGTTCAATCACCAATCTGGCCAGTGAAAAAGTCTCGGCATCATCGAATTTGTTGAGCGAAGAAACAGACAAGCTGGATGAAGCCGGGCTGAGGGCGGCCAAGATAATTGCCGGTATCGGCCAAACCCTGCGCGATAATTCCGACGAGATCGATACCGTGTCGGAAAAATCGACCGATCAATTGCGCGGCGTGGCCGAGGAAATACGCCGCAGCCTGATGGCCATGACAACCGCGTCGGACAAGGCCGCCGAACGGATGCAGGCGGCCGGTGAAGTGTTGCAAAAAAATACCGACGGACTGGGGGTCGCCGCTAACGATGCCCTTGGCGATGTGAGCAAAGTGGGTGCCGCGTTACAGGAACGGTCGCGCGATATTGCCAACGCTTCGGAACGGGCGGCCCGTTTGATCGCCCTGGTCTCCGGGGCCATGAACCGCCAGGCCGAGGAAATGATTAAAGTCACCGAGGAAGCCACCGACCGGATTACAATCAGCAGCGACACCTTCGGTGAACGAACCACGGAACTCGGCAAGGTGGGCGACCATGCGGCCAGCAACCTGACCGAGGCCGGCGAAATCGTTTTGGAGCGCACGATCACGTTGAGAGCCGTATCCCAGCAGGCTGTCGAGTCGCTGATGGACGCCAGTGGCGCCCTGATCGATGGCGAGGCGGCGCTCGGTGAGACCTCTGAACAGGCTTCAGTGAACCTTACGAAAGTCGGCCAGTGGCTGAGCGAAAATGTCGCCGACGCAACCGACGCCACCGACCGGGCCTCGGCCCGCCTGGAGGGCATGGTTGGTGTACTACGGACCCACACCAAAGAACTGGATGGATCTTTGGGCCGGGCTTCGGAACGGCTCGACGACGTTGGCAACCAGTTGCGTCAACGGACCCGGGATTTAAATGAAACCTATACGGAATCCGCCGATTTTATTCGCTCGTTCGGCAACGAGCTGCAACAACAGGCGCTCGATATGTCCAATGCGTCGGGCGAGGCGAGCCGGCAATTGAGCAAGGTCGGCGAGCAGATGCACGAACGTTCCCACGAAGTCACCATGAGTGTGGATCGCACGGCCAAGCTGATGAACCTTGTCTCGACGGCGCTCGATAGCCATTCGGGCAATTTGTCGTCCAGTGCCCGAAAAGCCCAGGACGAGATGGACTCGATTGCCGGGTCGTTTTCCGAAACGAGCCGTAATGTGGATGAAACGACCCGCCGTTTGCGGCACCATATAGGCGGCATCAGCCAGGCTCTCGATGAAAATTCCGAACACATGACCAAGGTCACCCAAAAAGCGACGGACGAGATCGAAACGGTGGCCGATGATCTGGCAAAACGGGCCGAACGATTGAGCGAAATCGGTGACCAGTCCGTTGCCAAGCTGGCGCAAGTCGGCCAATCGGTTGCCCAGCGGGCCGATGAAGCTGCCAAGGCAACGGACCTGAGCGCGCTTAAGCTGCAACGCATTGGCGATCAGGTGCGGCGCTACGCCGCCGATGCGACCAGTCGGACCGAACAGGTTTCGGCCTCTATGGATTCAGCCTATGAGTCCCTGCGCAAACAATTGCTGGACCTGGCCGGAGCCTATGACAGCGCCGAAACGGGCATGTCCAAACTGTCGGACAAGATCAGCGACAATGCCAATCAGCTCGATGGGGTCACCGCCAGGGCGCTCGGCAAGATCAATAGCTGGGATGAAATCGTCCGTGAAAGCTCGAAAATTCTCGATCAGTCGACAGAGCACATGAGCAAACGGACCAAGGCCGCGTCTGATGTCATCTCCCGCCGTACCGGCGAAATGAAGGGCACCATCAACGAAGCCGAAGGCCTGATCAAGGCCCTGAAAGAGCACGCCCAGGAAGAAGGGGTGGATGATTTCCTGCGTCGCGCCACCTTTATTTCCGAACGCCTGCAATCGCTGGCGGTGGATATGAGCCGGTTGCTGGAAACCACCATCACCGAAGACGACTGGCGTCGCTTCAACAAGGGCGAAAAAGGTATCTTCGTGCGCAAAATGCTGGGCTTCCGGGAAAAAGCGCGGCTGGCCGATATCAAGCAGCGCTATCAGACCGACGCCGATTTCCGCGACTATGTGTCGCGCTACATGGCCGAGTTCAAGTCCTTCCTGAGCGAAGCCCGCAAGCGCGATCACCAGGGTGTGCTGAGCACCATCTTCTTGTCTTCCGATATGGGTAAATTATACATGATCCTGGTCCAGGCCCTGGGCCGGGAATTGCTGCCAGAGTAGGGTCAGTTGGACATTCTCGCCACGGCCAGAAGCAACTACCGGTCCGCCGCCGGACTGTCTGGTAAGGATCAGCCTGAAAACAGCAACAGGTGGGTCTATCTGCAAAACGAGATGCGGCATCTGATCGATGCCCACCAAACCGTGGCCGATGTGATCGCCCATGGCCAGGAAGGGTCACAGTTTGATCACCGGGCGGCCATCGCCGGAATGGAAAACAACATCAAGTTTTACCGCCATTGCCTGAATTACGAATACCCCCATTTCATCGATGAAATAAACAAGTTCACCGATTCAGCCGTTTCCATAGCATCGACCCTCGGCGAAAATGAAGTCGGCTCGCTGGTCAGTAATATTCTCTATTTTCACATGTTCCATATTCTGACATCGCTGACCTACCGTGCGGATATCAAGACAGTCTGCGAGGTCGGCGGGGGTTACGGGGGACCGGCCAGGCTGTGGCTGACCAACCCGATCCAGCCGCTCAAAAATGTCACCATAATCGACCTGCCCGAATCGCTGTTCTATGCCGAAGTTTTCCTCCGCGCCGCCTGTCCGGAGGCGAACATCGTTTATTGCAAAACAGAACAGGATTGCAGGAACGACGACGACGACACGTTTTATCTGGTTCCACTGGAACTGGCGCAATATACCTCGGCCATGCAATTCGATCTGCTCGTCAACACCGGGTCCATGGCCGAGCTTTCCGATGACTGGGTCTTGTATTGGGCCGATTGGGTCGGATCGCAAAATTGCCACCTGTTTTATTCGCACAACTATTTCGCCATCCCCATTGATGATTTGCAGGAATCGAGAAATGTCATCGCGCCGCTGGTCCCGGCAGGATGGCGGGTCGGCCAGTTACGCATCAATCATCCGTTGATGATCTTGCAGTCGACGGGAAGAAATTGCGCCGAAATTATTTTTACCCGTGAAACTGAAATCAATGATCACAACTGGATTTATGATATTCACGATCTTCAGTTCGACGAAAAGATGACGCTAACGGCGTTTGCCTATTTTTTGTTTAACTTACCGGCCCAGGTTTGCACAAATGTCGAGGCGGAAATGATGGTCCTCGGACGGGCCGTGCGGGATTTGCAGGTATTGCCAAAAGAGCTGCTCTATTTAACAAATCGCATTCTGGCCAGCCCGGCATTTGCCGATCTGCCCCCTGCCGAGCAGGAATTTGCGGTCGATCTGTCAAACAGATTGCAGGAACTTTATCAGGCAAACTTCCCCGAAGGGCATCTCTAATTCGACAGGGCGGCTTTTTCGGCGACTTTGGCCTTGAAGCGCTGCACATCGATAATGGCCCGCCGATGGCTGCCCCGGCAGATCAGGTCCTGGCCGTCGTGGGCCTGAACGGTAAAGGTCAAAATCCGTTTTTCCACCCTTTCCAGGGTGGTATCGACGGTGATCGTCATGCCAGGCGGGGTCGCCGCCTGGTGCGAGACATCGACATGAATTCCCAATGATCCCTCGCCTTCATCCAGGTGCGGGGCGATTAATTCGATGCAGGCCCATTCCAGTAATCCGACCAGGAAACCGGTGGCGAAGACCTCGGGAAAATCCTGAAAGCTCTCGGCTTCCGGGTACAGATTGCGCACTAATTTGCTTTCAGGCACCAGGAATTGATGGCGGTAGTCAAGCCCCGGTTTGAGCGTTTCCTTCATGATGCTTGCTCGACCAGATCCATAATCATCGGGGCCAGTGCCGGATCGTATCCGATTGCCCGGCAATACCATATGGCACGCCCGGCCAGCTTGAAAGGCCCGGCCACGGGGGCCCGGATAGTCAGGTCTGCATGGGATGGGTCGAGGCCAATCATGGTTGGCACATCTTCGGCCCCATGGCGACCGCCGCCGATCATGAACGGCAGGACGATCAGATTTTCCGTTTCGATGTTGATCGGCCAGTCGGAAATCAAGGGTGCTTGCTCGATGAAGGCGGCCACAACGCATATTTTATCGCATAATTCACCGATGGCCAGGGCCAGGCCGTTGACCTGTCGGGCGTTTGCCGGGTTCTGTCGATTGCCATGGGCGGCCAGCAACACCGAAACGCTTTGCCCGGTCAGGTCGTGGTCCCGCATGACCGCCACCACCCGGTCGGCCAGCAGGGCGGCCATGGCCGGGTGGCAACCGATCGGCCGGCACATGTCAATACGGGCCGTGACGCCTGTCAGTGCGGCGG
>CBFDVE010000093.1:0-7915 GCA_965613205.1 uncultured Rhodospirillaceae bacterium | reverse complement strand
TCCGCAGCCTTGGTTTTTTTACGCTCGGTGCCGAGGATGGCATCTGCTGGCCCAATCTCTCGTGCATCTGCCCGAACCACACCGACTTGCATGTTGGTGCCGCCCAGATCAATGCCGATGCGCATGTCCGCATTCCTTGATCAATCGCAGAGCGCATCCAGTTCGGTCTCGTCGGTGTTATCGGCGGCGTGGAATTTACCATCGATGAAGCGGGCACCAGGCAGATCCGCCGGCAGCGGCAATGGGTCTGTATTTTGATCCCCGTCGTCGCTGCCGACACGGCGCACATAAAGGATCATACAGTCGTTGTATTTGTCGCCAGTGAGACGCCGGGCGGTGTCTTTGTCGGGTGCCATGACGGTATCGGCGCAAATGGCTTTGGCCGTATCCGGATCGACGTAGAATACACAATATGGCCGATCCGGCCCGTCGCCGACCGCTTCGATTGTTTCATTATTTGTCGTACTTTTCATATGACCCCTTGGAATCAATGGACTCTTTTCCACTGACAAGCAATAACCCGATTAAGATATTATGGTGTTATTGTCAATACCTGACATACAACATGTTGTGTTGCTTTCGGTAAATAACCCATAGAAACAGAGTCAGTAACTGGCAAAATTCGCCCCATGACATCTCTAAATATAGTATTTATTAATATATCAGGCACATAACTTACCCTTATTAGAGTCTCGCAAAAGAGGCTGACAGCTTGAAACGAATGCCAATAAATACGGCGATCATTTATTGCGGGGGAAGAGAATGAAAAGTGGCGGGCAGACCATTGGCCTGGGTACACACCAGATGTTGCCGGTATTTCGCGGTTTGGCTGAAGCGAAAATTCAGGGCAATGAACTGGCCCGAATGATTGGTGTGGCCCCGGCCACTGTTAGCAAATGGCGCACGGGTCGTTCCAGAATCCCGGCCGAAACCCAGGTTTTCATGACCCTCCTGCTGGCCAACAGGATTGAAGATATTGTCCATGACCTTGGCCCGCAAGGACGCCATAGCAGACGTATGGGGGTCGCGCTAAGATCCATTGTTGGCCAATTGCACCGGCAGGAAGCAATCAATACCACCTTGCATCCTGCCGCCCAGCGCCTCGGTGCCCGCCTGTTCCGCCAATGGTGGCAACGCGGCAATGGCCCTGAAAGCGACCCGATCGCCGCCGCCTTGATCTATCCGGGTCAGGACCGGTTGGGGGCGGCCCTATGAGCAATCTTTCGGGATTTAGCCATGCCGGCCTGAAAGCGGCCCTGGACATCAAGGAAAGTTACAAATCAGGGGAACCGATCTGCGTGCCCGGCGAGGATCACAATATTCTGGTGCCGGAATATCTGATGAATCATCATCTGGATCTGCAAACCATCGAAGACCCCATCGCGCTGGCGATGATGGCGACGCGGGACCCGGAAGCACCGATGGCGCTGGCCGCGGCGGCGCGGATGAGTCCGCTTGGCCGAAAAACCAGATTGCTGGCCGGGGTTTATGGCCTGGTCGGTGAGGCCTCCCGCCACCCGGTGGTTAGAAAATGTATTGCCATGATCACCGATCAGGCGTTCGATCCGGATACCATCGCCCTGGCCAGGGGTCACGCGTCGAAATTCATCGCCCGTTCGCGCCGGGATTATACCGGGGCCTTGCGGGCTAACCTCAAATCCCTGCTTGATGGCAGCCTGCTGCCCCGTGTTTTCGTGCGCCAGTTTTTCGATTTGACCGAAGCCGGGAATATGCGTGCCGATATTCGCCGTCAGCCTGCTGCTGTCGCCCCATATTCGACCGGCCATCAAGTTTTTGTTTCTGGAAAACCTGTCGCGCTTTCCAATCGCCGTGCGGCACGCCATCATCAGCGCCGTGATCAAGGCCGAACCGAGCCATCATATGGATATCATTAAAGAAGAAATCCGCTGGATCACAGACCGGGAACGGCAGCACAAAGCGGCCCAGGAATGCCGAAAAATCCCGGAAGTTCGCTGGAACTAGACGACTCCGGAATTAGCTAAATGACGGCCCGCTGCGCGACCGGGTCGTCCAGGTTGTCATGGGTCAAGGTCGCTTCGGTCGCGCAATACAGACCATAAAGGGTCTCGATCACCGCGCTGGCTTCCTCGCCGGCCAATTGATAATAGATGGTCTGGGCTTCGCGCCGGGTCTGTACCAGATCATCGCGGCGCAACCTGGCCAGATGCTGGGACAGGGCCGACTGGCTCAGGCCGACGACTTTTTCCAACTCGCCGACACATTGTTCGCCCGGCACCAGTTGGCACAATATCATCAGCCGGTGCTGATTGCTCATGGCTTTAAGCAACGTACTGGCCCGACGCGCATTGTCCTGAATGCGGGCTAAATCTATCACTGGTTGGCTATCGTCTGGCATTTCCCCATAACCTTTCATAAATATAAAGTGATGCGTCATGGGTATCCCCTCCCATGAATGATCAGTAATCGTTATATTACTAATTTAACTATATATAATATAAAGCATTTGGGCCAGAATTATTTCCGATAATAATTGTGCAGTGCAACAAATACTTTCGGGCAGGTGGGTGCGTACATTTACATAAATCTAATATTCACTAGCAGAATTTAGTCAAATATTTCAGCGAACTAGAGATGAGACAAATTTCGATCGCCAATGTCGGCACGGGTTTTATGAAAATAGTCCTGATTCAATCAAGGCTGCGATCAAAAATCAGCAGATAAACATGCGATGAATATGCTGCAACGCAACATGACATGCCTGACAAAAGTTTCGTTTCTCTGCTGTTGTCGTTGGCGCCAAATCCTGTAGATTAACGGGCGGCAAACCATCAATCACGGATTTCGAGATGACCGAAAAGACCATACTTGATGTCAAAGGGCTGGGTTGTCCGGTGCCGATTTTGCGGGCCAATCGGGCGATTAAAGAGCTGATCTGCGGCGATACCCTGGAAGTCTTGGCAACGGATTGTGGAGCCCCCCAGGATTTCGAGATATTTTGCCAAACGACCGGTCATAAATTACTGGAAAATATCAGTCAGGATGGCGTCTTCTTCATCCGCATCGAAGTCACCAGTTAGGCTTGTTTTTGGCCCTTTTCGGCGAACCCGGCAACCAGCGACATCAGCGGCGGAATGATCGCCAGCGTCATCACCGCCGACAGGGCCAGGCCGCCGACCACCACCGATCCCAACCCGCGATACAGTTCCGACCCGGCACCGGGGAAGGCGACCAGGGGCAACATGCCGAAAATACTGGTCAGGGTCGACATGAAGATCGGCCTGATCCGGTTGCGCGTTGCCTCGATCAGGGAGGCTTCGAAACCAAGCCCTTCCTGACGGTGGTGATAGAGGGTCTGGTGGACCAGCAAAATGGCATTATTAACGACGATACCGACCAGGATTACGAATCCCAGCAGGGTCAGCATATCAAGCTGATGGCGGACGAAAATATTCAATATGGCCAGGCCGCCAATGCCGCCCGCCGTCGCCAATGGCACCGACAGTACGATGATCAGCGGGTAAATGAAGCTTTCAAAGAGCACCGCCATGACCAGGTAAACAATGACCACGGCGATCACCAGGTTGATCACCATGCTTTGCCAGGCCTCGGTCAGTTTGTCGGCGGTGCCCGACAGGTCCAGCGAGACACCCGGCGGCAGCCCTTTTTCACGCAGGGGGGTGATGATCTTGTCGGTCAGCATTTCCATGCCCAGTTCGAGGGGGATATTGGCCGCAGGGCGGATTTCAAGGGTCACCGTGCGCTGCCGTTCCTTGTGCAGGATTTCAGTCGGTCCCGACGTGATCTTGACCTCGGCCAGGGAATTGAGCGCGACAATATTCCCTGAGCGGGTGACAATGGGCAGGAATTCGATGCCCTGGGTTTGACCAATGTCGTTTTGCAGGCCCTTCAGGGCGAGATCAATGCGACGGCCATCAATGGTGATTTCGGCAACCCGTACATCATCGTTAAAGGCGTCAACGGTCTGGCTGAACTCCCGCGCCGTGATGCCATTGTCGGCCAGACGCACCGGGTCGGGGTAAATGCGGATTTCCGGCGCGCCCAGTTCCAGACCAGGCCGTGGCCGCATCTGATTTCCTTCCTTGCGCGGCAAAATCTTGCCGACGATGGCGGTAGCCTGCAAGGCGACATCGAGAACGTCGTTCAGGTCGGGGCCGGAAATATCCAGATTGATCGACCGGCCACCACCAAGGGATCGGCCAAACAGGGACGGCTGGGTGATGAAACCGAAGGTTCCCGGTTCCTTGAACACCGGTTTACGCAGTATGGGAATCAGTTCGGCGACTCGTTTGGGATCGACGCTGCTGGCCCCGACGAAGGTCGACGAAGGCCGGGCGACGAAGAAAAAGTTGTCGATCTTCGGCGGCTCGCCGGGTTTTGAATCCGGCCCGGTCTCGCTGGCCCACAAGTATTTGACGGCGTTTTCCACATCCCTGGCAATGCCGGTGGCGGTTGCAAGGTTGTATCCCGGTGGCGGGATCAGGGCGCCGATAATCAGGTTGCGATTGCCCTCGGGCAGATATTCGAGTTTCGGCAGGAAAAGCGCCGTGGCCGCCGCCGCCGTTCCGCATATGACCAACACGGCGGCCATGGCGATAAACCTGTTGTTGACGCAAATATGGGTGAAGCCGACCACCATACGGGTGAACCAGGCGGCGAAATCATCGATCAGGGGCAGCCTTCTGTTCTCGACCCCGACCGGCATTTTCCTCAACAACCGGTTCGACAGGGCCGGGATCAGGGTCACCGAAACAATCAGCGACAGGGTCACGGCGACGGAAATGGCGACCGCGATATCGCGAAACAACTGGCCAATTTCCAGTTCCATGACCAGTATCGGGGTAAACACCAGCACCGTGGTCAGGGCCGATACCAGCACCGCCCCCCACACTTGCTGGGTTCCCATATAGGCCGCCTTGGCGGCGCTATGTCCTTGTTGCCGGTGGCGGTAGATATTTTCCAGCACGACAATGGCGGCATCGACCACCATGCCGACGGCGAAGGCGATACCGGCCAGGGAGATCACGTTGATCGACCGGCCCATGGCCGCCATGGCCACGAACGAGCCGATCACCGACACCGGGATGGCCAGGGAAATGATCAGGGTGGTGGCCCCGGAACGCAGGAACAGCAGCAACACCAGTGCGGCCAGGGCGCCGCCGACGAATATATTCTGCTGGACCAGATCAATAGCTGAATTGATATAGATGGTTTCGTCATAAACCTGGTCAAGCACCAGTTTTTCGGCGGGCAGGAAATCCCGGTTCAATTCGTCCACGGCGCGGCGAATGCCGGTCATGGTATCGATCACGTTGGCCCCGCTGGCGCGTACTGTATTTAACACAATAGCCGGGCTGCCGAGGCGGCGAATGGTCGCCGTCGCTTTTTTGTAACCGAAGCGGACCTGGGCGATGTCGCCAACCGTGACCCTGGCCACGGCCCCGGTGCGAACGTCCATGTTGGAGCGCAAAACCACGGCGCGAATTTGCTCGACAGTGTTTAAATCTCCTTCCGTGCGCACCACATAGCGGCGCTTGCCTTCATCCACGTCGCCGGCGGAAACCGATGAATTGGCCGCCGCCAGGGCGCTGACGACTTGCGGCACGGTCAAGCCATAGCGGGCCATTTTCGAAGGATCGACGATCACTTCCATCTGTTTTTTGGTGCCACCGTAGACATTGACCAGGGAAACCCCGGCGACCCTCTCCAGGCGATCCTGGATTACGTCTTCGATGAAGTTGCTGTAGGTGTGAATATCGCGCTTGTTGTCACCGGTCCGGGTCACCGTGAACCAGGCGATGGGGGTGTCTTCACTGCCGGCCGTGTCCAGGGTCGGTTCGCTGGCTTCGAGCGGATAACCACCGACCCGGTCGAGCCGGTTGGAGACCAGCAACAGGGCCTTGTCCATATCCTGGCTGACGGAAAATTCGAGCGAAATAGAGGCCCGGCCATCGCGCGAGCGGCTGGAAATTTTCTCCAGGCCCTCCAGGCCGCGCAATACTTCTTCCTGGCGGTTGACGATTTCCCTCTCGATTTCCGCCGGGGCGGCACCGATCCAGTTGGTGCGGATGGATATCACCGGCTTGCGAACGTCGGGGATCAACTGGATCGGGATAGTTTGCAAGGCGACCAGGCCGAACATGATGATCATCAGCACGGCGGCGATCACCGCGATGGGACGTTCGATGGCCAGTCGGATCAGGTTCATTTGGCCCGAACCTTCTGACCCGGTCGCAGCCGTTCGTTACCGCGTACCACCACAATGTCACCAATATCCAGCCCGGACAGGACGACAAACCGGGAGCCCAGCGCCTGACCCAGGCGCACCGGAGTCAAATTGGCCTTGCCATCTGCGACAACGAAGACAATATTTTTGCCCTTTCTGTTCAGCACCGCGTCTTTGTGAACCGTGGTCACCGCATCGGATTTACCAACCGGCAGGGCCAGCACAACGGTCTGGTTGGTCGCCAGCCCTGCGGGTTTAGTGCCAAAGGCGGGGACCAAGCGGACCAGCCGGGTACGGGTCAGAGGGTCTTCGCGGGGCAGCACGGCACGGACACTGGCGCTAAATGTTTGCTGAGCCTGTTCGAGGCGAAAGCCGACCGATATGCCAGGCCGCAATGCGCCAATATGACGGGCCGGAACCTGGGCCTCGATTTCAAGATGACCGTCGTCGATCAGGCCGATCACCGGGCTGCCGACATTGACGTAGGAACCGACATCCAGATACCGTTGGGAAACCACACCGGCAAATGGCGCCCGGATTTGGGCGTTGTCGAGATTGATTTTGGCCAGTTGCAGATTGGCCCGTGCGGTAATCAACGCGGCGCGGGATTGGGCGGTGGCGCTTTCGGCGCTGGCCACCTCCAGTTTCTTGTCGGCCAGGCGGGCCTGGCTGAAGGCCGCCGAGGTTTTTAGCCGGCTCATGCGGTTGCTTTCCTGGACCCGCATGTTGACGATGGATTTAGCCGTTTCCAGGGCGGCTTTGGCTTCGCCCACACGGGCCAGATTAAGCTTGTACTGCCAGCGCAGGCGGTCGTCGTCGAGCACCGCAATGATCGCGTTGCTGGCAATCCGGTCGCCGACCCGGACCCGCATTTCGGCGATCGGACCGGCGATCCTGGCCGCCACCACACCGCTGCGGGTCGCGACTAAGCGACCGATCACCGGTGCGGTCTGCACCAGCGGCTCGGTGATCACCTTATCGACGCCCACGGCGGTCGCCTGTTGGCCAACCGCCGGAGCGGCCAGCAGGGCCAGCAGGCCAATAAATATCAGAATTCGCACAGTTTGATCCCAGGTTGAATGAAGGCTGGGCAATCATTACCAGTCACATAAAAATTAGCAATCAAAGCCTTTGCAGGTGGCCCCGCTTTTGATCACAATAAGGTCATGACAACCTTGCTCTACAGCCATCCGGTTTGTCTTGAACACGATGCCGGGGACCAGCACCCGGAACGACCGGACCGTTTACGGGCGGTGACCACGGCATTGTCTGCTGAGGGATTTCAGGCGTTGGTGCGCTTTGATGCCCCGCGCTGCGACATCTCGCAGATCGAGCGGGTCCACACGCAATCTCATGTCGCCAATATTTTCGCCACCGTACCGGCCAGTGGTCACGCCCGCATCGATGGCGACACGGCGATGTCACCGCAAAGCGGCGAGGCGGCGCTCCGCTCGGCGGGGGCGGTAGTCGCCGCCGTCGATGCCGTTTTGGGCGGTCAGGCCAGTAATGCCTTTTGCATCGGTCGGCCACCGGGTCACCACGCCGAACCGGCACGGGCCATGGGGTTTTGCCTGTTCAACAACATCGCCATCGGGGCCCGCCAGGCCCAGTTGGCGGAAGGTGTTAGGCGGGTGGCGGTGATCGATTTCGATGTCCATCATGGCAACGGCACCCAGGCCGCGTTTTATG
>CBFDVE010000092.1:0-7940 GCA_965613205.1 uncultured Rhodospirillaceae bacterium | reverse complement strand
CGCAACGACCCCGACGAGCCCATATGCCCCATCAGAATGGTCCATAATATCTCGGAAGTGCTCTAGACGCGCGGCAAAGGCTGCGAGTGTTGTCTTGATCACGGCAAGCAGATCCATATTCGGGAGGGTCAGGAGAAGACCGGTAATCTATATGTATATTAGTAAAAACGCAAGTATTAATTTTTGCCCTAACCCCTTATAAACTTTGTCTATATTATCGCCCTGAACATCATCGAGGACGACACTTTGGCGAATAAATTTCTGCGTTTTCTGCACATTCAGCAACGATCAGGTGCCCTTGGTGATTGGCCAATTTCGGTCTTCGGCGGCTTCGCCGGCATATTAACGGTGATCGCGGTGACTCTGTATACGCTGGGCCAGACCGATATGAACCAGACCGCCGCGGCGATCATTGTCGCCTCCATGGGGGCATCGGCCGTGTTGCTGTTCGCGGTCCCCCACAGCGCCCTGTCCCAGCCCTGGCCCCTGGTCGTCAGCCATGTGATCGCCGCCGTGATCGGGGTAACGTGCGCCAGATATATCCCATCGGCCCCGTTTGCCGCCGCCGCCGCCGTTGCCCTGGCCATCGCCGCCATGCACCTGTTGCGCTGCATTCATCCGCCGGGCGGGGCCACGGCCCTGGCCGCCGTTGTCGGCGGCGAGGCGGTGCAGTCGCTCGGATTCCAATTTGTCCTGACCCCGGTTCTGATCAACGTGCTGACCATTCTGGCGGTCGCCATGATCGTCAATTATCCCTTTGCCGGGCGACGCTATCCGGTCAGCTGGGCGCTCAAGCAAGATCCCTATCCCGACATTTCCCATGCCGATTTCGTCGCCGCCCTGAGCGAAATAGAAACGGTCGTCGATGTCACCGAAGAAGATTTACTGAAAATTTACGATCTGGTGACACGACGCCGCTAATCGTTACGCCGCCGAGCGCCGGGACCGGTGGCTGTTACGACGGCGATGGCCGCCTTTGCCCTGACCTTGACCCTGGCCGTTGTTACGACCCCGGCCCCGGCCCTGACCCTGGTTCCGCTTGGGTGGCTTGGCCGGGCTGGTATCGTTGGCGATTTCCGCGGCGTGGAAAGGGTGATCTGTAAACACCGGGACACTCTGACGGATAACCTTTTCAATATCGCGCAGATAGGCTCGTTCTTCACTGTCGCAGAACGAGATGGCGATGCCCGAGGCTCCGGCCCGCGCCGTGCGGCCAATACGGTGCACGTAGCTTTCCGGTTCGTTGGGCAGTTCAAAGTTAATGACGTGGGTAACCCCTTCCACATCGATACCACGGGCGGCGATATCGGTCGCTACCAGGGCGCGGATTTGGCCGCTCTTGAAGGCATCGAGTGCGCGTTGCCGGGCATTCTGGGATTTGTTGCCGTGGATGGCCCCGGCTTCGACGCCGTTTTGTAACAGATGCCTGGCGACTTTGTCGGCGCCGTGCTTGGTGCGGGTGAAAATCAGCACCCGTTCGATATCGCTGTCGTTCAGCAATTCGGTGACCAGTGCCCGCTTCTTTTCTTTTTGCACGTACAGCAGCCGTTGCTCGACTTTTTCCGCCGTGGTCGCTCGCGGCGCCACTTCGACCCGGACCGGATTATTGAGCAGGCCATCGGCCAGGCTTTGCACCGTGCCCGGCATGGTCGCCGAAAACAACATCGTCTGGCGCTTGTTCGGCAGGGCGGAGGCGATTTTCTTAACGTCCCTGATAAAGCCCATATCGAGCATCCGGTCGGCTTCATCCAGGATGAAAACCTCGACCGCATCGAGCCGCACCTTGCCCTGGTTCATCAGGTCGATCAGGCGACCCGGCGTGGCGACCAGAATGTGAACGCCCCGGATCAGGGTCTGGATTTGCGGGCGAATGGAGACGCCGCCGAATACCACGGCCGAGCGCAACGGAACGTTGCGGCCATAAGTGCGCAAACTGTCGTTGATCTGGCCCGCCAGTTCGCGGGTCGGGGCCAGGATCAGGGCGCGCGGCTTGTGGGCCAAGGCCTTGTTGCCGCTGGCCGCCAGCCGGTGCAGCAGGGGCAGGGAAAAAGCCGCCGTTTTGCCGGTCCCGGTCTGGGCCACACCCAGCAGGTCGCGGCCTTGCAGCAGCGCCGGGATCGACTTGGCCTGAATGGGCGACGGGGTTAAATAGCCTTCGGCAATGATGGCGCGAAGGATGGGTTGGGCCAGTTGAAGGCCCGTAAAATCAGTCATGTTTCTTTATCTTCTTTCTAAAATTAAATTATCGCGACCCAGCACCCCGTTGATCAGGGCGTCCAGATTACGAGCGTTAACAATCCGGCTTAACCTTGGACAAAAGCCAAAGTGAAAGACCGGTCTAACGAAACGCCCGAATATGTTGGTAAAATTGTGGCCGACTGAAAACACTTGAAAGCCGACGATCGATCAATTATCGATCCTGAGGGGAGTGTCGCTTGGCCCCACTAACTCGATCCTGACCCTGCAAGTCAAGACAATTCGGCCAACCGCAACCTTGCTACTGCCGCCAATCGGTTGTCAGATGGCAATCAAAGGGGGAGGCCTATGCCCACAGAAGCACCATCGCTGACATCATTGGTATTATCCGATGGCGTGCCGAGAACGGCATTCATTGTTGCCATCATCGTCGGTTCGATCCTGAACCTGATCAATCAGGGCGATGCCCTATTCGGCGATGTTCCCTTCAACGTAACCAAGCTGGTCCTGACCTTCATGGTGCCCTATTGCGTTTCCACCTATGGCAGCGTGACGATGAAGCTGCACCTACACCGCCGGACCATCAAATAGCTCCTGAAACCTAATCCTCATGCACCGCCGTTGCCGGGCTGTCCGCGTCGCTTTTCTTCGCTGCGTCGTGACCGTGGCCGACATCTTCGGCGTGGGCTTCGGGTGCGGCCTCTTCACCGTGATCATGTTGCATCGCGGCGCGCGCCTTTTTGGTCAAGTCTTTTTCGCTAAATTCATGCTGCGCCCCTTCGTCGTGCAGGAAGGCGATCATGTTGGCCAGTTCGCTGCCGGTGAAATAGATTTGTTCGCCAAAAGCCCCTTCCTGGGCGGCGATCATGCCGGGCGCGTGGTTCCACATTTTAGCGGCGAAATCGAACGGGTTGACCAGCCCCATCTCGCGGTGGGCGTCCATGGCCGGGGCGTCATGACCGCCGACCCCGTTAACCGCGTGGCAGGCAACGCACCCTTTGTCGATGAAAATTTTCTTGCCCAAAGCCGGGTTCATCATCGGGATCACCAATTGAGCACCTTGCCCACCCAGGCCCGATGCCTCTGTCAATATATGACCGGCATTCCCTGATGTAGTGGGTGCCAGAATTGTCAGGGCGGCCAGGACAGCCACAATCGTGATTGCCCTGTTGTTGAATTTGACGGTGCGCATCATCCTGCTCCTTGATATTTTCCACGTTCAAACTGATTTTTTATAAAGCACCGTATTTAAGCCTGCGATGATCTGTATCAAGCAATGGTAGCAGGTCACAAAACCCTCACACGGAAGTGATTTCCATTGCCCGCCGGTTTTCGGGCATACCGTGGGGGTGAGAACCTGTTAATAGCATTTGGGAGAATCGATTAATGAAACGCAGAACTGTTACCGCCGCCATCATCGCCGGTGCCATCGCCACCGCCGCAACGGGATTTAGCGTCAGCGAAGCCCAGGCCGCCGCCAAGGAAAAATGTTTCGGCGTTTCCATGGCCGGAAAAAATGACTGTGCCGCCGGTGCCGGCACCTCGTGCGCCGGCACATCAAAAGTCGATTATCAGGGTAATTCATTCAAACTTGTGGCCCAGGGAACATGTGTTTCCATGAATCTTCCCGGCGACCGCAAAGGCAGCCTGGTCGCCCTTAAACGGGACATCCCAAGCTGAATTGGGTGACCAACAGTATCGACCCCGAACAGGCCGGCGTCGGCCTGAAGGCTGCCCACACCTGTGAAATTCTTGAAACCAAACCGCCGATTGGCTGGTTTGAAGTCCATCCCGAGAATTTCATGGGTGATGGCGGGCCACCACACGCATACTTGAGCAAGATCAGGCAGGATTACCCCTTGTCTTTGCATGGGGTCGGGTTGTCCATCGGCGGCAGTGAGCCGTTGAGTATAGATCATCTGGACCGTTTCAAGGTCCTGATTGATCGCTATCAACCGGCGCTGGTATCTGAACATCTGGCCTGGTCGAGCCACCGGGCGGCATTTTTCAACGATCTGCTGGCCGTGCCCTATACGGAAGAAACGCTCGACCTGGTCTGCGATCACATGGATCAGGTCCAGAACCACTTTAAATGCCGTGTCCTGCTGGAAAACCCATCGACCTACGTTGCGTTTGAAAATAGCACGTTTGATGAAGTGACCTACATCACCGAGATCGCCAAACGGACCGGCTGCGGGCTGCTGCTTGACGTTAACAATGTCTATATTTCGTGCAGCAATCACCAGACCGATGCGATCGGCTATATCGACCGCTTCCCGGTCCATGCGGTGGAGCAAATTCACCTGGCCGGTCACGATGAAAGTATTGATCCTGAAAACGGTCGGCTGCTGATCGACAGTCATGACCGTCCGGTCATCGACCGGGTGTGGGATTTGTATGGCCATACCCTGGCCCGCACGCGGGCCATTCCGACCCTGATCGAATGGGACAACAATATCCCCCCGTGGCCCGATTTGCTGGCCGAGGCGACCCACGCCAACGCCATCATGAGCAATACTCTCAACGCTTCAAAGTCGCCCCATGTATCGCCCCATGTGTCGCCCCATGTGGCGTGAAACCCAACACCAGTTTGCCGCCGCCCTGCGCGACCCCGGTGCCGCCGTGCCGACCGATATATCGGCACCCTACGGTTTTGGCGTCTACCGCAACAATGTCGCCGTCGGCCTGATTGACGCCCTCGCCGACACCTTTCCCGTCGTCCATGCTTTGGTCGGAAAAGACTTCTTCAGTGCCATGGCACGAATTTACAGCCGCCTGTTCCTGCCTTCCAGCCCGGTACTGTTGAATTATGGTGCCGATTTTCCGGACTTCATCGCAACCCAGGAAGAAACCAGGGCGACACCCTATCTGGCCGATGTGGCGCGCCTGGAATGGGCCTGGAACAGGGCCTACCACGCCGCCGATATAGCCCCGATCACCATCGATGAACTGGCTGCCGTGCCGCGCCAAGCGGTCGAGAACACCGGCTTTCAGTTTCATCCTTCCACTGCCCTTTTGACATCTCCCTGGCCCATTGTCTCGATCTGGCAGGCCCATCAGGAATCTGACCCGGAAAGGCTGCTGGGAAAATTGCCCGAGCACGGACAGGCGGCGATGATCGTGCGTCCGCAATTGAACGTGCTGGTCCGCGCCCTTGATCCGGTGGCTTATGATTTCGTCAGGGCGCTAAGCGAAGGCGAACGTCTCGGCCAGGCCAGCGCGTTGGTTCTGGACAAAGGATCGCTCGGTTTATCGGGTCATCTGGGCGCCCTGTTTGAAACCGGCGCGATCATCGGACTGACAAAATAAAATTGATTTCAGGGGAAGGCTTACATGCCTATTTTTCGATTGCTTGAGCAACTTCACAATTTTGTTTTTTCCACATTCCAGCGCCTGGCCGGATCGTGGTTTTTGGGCCTGGCATCACGCCTGGTGTTTTCCAGCGCCCTGTTTATGTATTTTATCAATTCGGCACGAACGAAGGTGGGTGAAGGCTTTCCGGACTTTTTGATCCCCGGCGATGGCGCTTATGTTCAGATTTTTCCAAGCGTTATGGACGCGGTCGGCTACGACACCGATGCCATCGCCTTCATCCCATATGGCCTGATTGTCTATCTCGGGACGTACGCCGAATTTATCCTGCCGGTGTTAATTCTGATCGGCCTGTTAACCCGCGCCGCCAGCCTGATCATGCTCGGGTTCATCATTATCATGAGCTATGTCGATATCGTCTTCCACAAGGTCGGGGCCGAAACCATCGGCGCCCTGTTCGACCGCTTTCAGGATTCTGCCATCAGCGACCAGCGATTGCTGTGGGCCTCTCCCCTGATCTACCTGATCCTGAAAGGGGCCGGGTCGATCTCTCTGGACCGCCTGCTGGGCGGCAAAAAAACCATAGGCGGCCGGGAATTTTCCTAAATCAGTCCGTCGGCCTTAAGTTTCTGCACCTCTTCATCACTCATGCCAAGCACCTCTTTCAACACCTCTTTTGTATGCTGGCCAAGGCTTGGTGGCGGGCGGCGATAGGTGATCGGGGTCTGCGACATTTTTATCGGGTTGCCGATCAAATCCACGGCACCGCCCTCGGCGTGTTCATCGGCGACCGAAATTTTCATGCCCCGGTGCAAGACCTGTTGATCGCAAAACACCTGGCCTAAATCGTTGACCGGGCCGGCCGGAACGCCGAGCGCGGCCAGGCCTTCGACCCAGTGTTCGCTGGAGTTGCGCTGCAACACGGGCACCAGCAATTCGATCAGCGCCTGGCGGTTGGCGATACGCCGGCTGTTGGTTTGGAACCGGGCATCGACCGCCAGTTCCGCGACCCCGGCGAAGTCGCAGAAACGGCCGAACTGGGCATCATTGCCGACGGCCAGAATGAAATAGCCGTCGGTCGTATCAAACAACTGATAGGGCACGATATTGGGATGAGCATTGCCAAGACGCCGGGGCACATCGCCGGATGTCAGGTAATTCAGGCCTTCGTTGACCAACCAGGAGACCTGGGTATCGAGCAAGGCCAGATCGACCTGCTGGCCCTGGCCGGTCCGGTCCCGATGGCGCAAGGCGGCCAGGATGGAAACGCTGGCGTACATGCCGCACATGACATCGGCGATGCCGACGCCGACCTTCATGGGCTGTCCCGCCGGGTCACCAGTGACGCTCATGATGCCGCCGATGCCCTGGGCCAGGTAATCATATCCGGCGCGGGGGGCATAAGGGCCGGTCTGGCCAAAGCCGGTGATCGAACAATAGATCAGGGCGGGAAATTCCTCTTTGACCTGGTCATATGACAGGCCGAATTTGGCCAGGCTGCCGACCTTGAAATTTTCCACCACGATGTCGCACTGCCCCATCAGGCGGCGCACCAGTTGCTGGCCGTCTGATTGCGCCAGATCGATGCTGACCGATCGCTTGTTGCGATTGGCACTCAGGTAATAGGCGCTTTCAGCCCGGTCATTGCCGTCTTCGTCTTTCAGGTACGGCGGGCCCCATTTGCGGGTATCGTCACCGGCCTGGGGGCGTTCGATTTTAAGAATATCGGCGCCCAGATCGCCGAGCAACTGGGTGCACGTGGGCCCGGCCAGGATGCGCGTCAGGTCCAGCACTTTAATGCCGTCGAGGGCTCCGGCAGAGGCGGCAGTATTGGTCTTATCGGTCATCGGGGTCTCTGCTTTTGTTGAGGTGCCGCCTGAAACTTATCCTGCCTGAGGGGGCGGCAACAAGGGAAACTGCATTTCCCCTATTGCCACGCTAACAAAGCTGGTTTAGGGGTGATTTTATAATGCCTTGGCGGCGACTCTCCTGATCGGACGAAATGCCCATGCGATCAACCATTCTTTCCGTTTCAGCCCTGCTGACCGGTTGTATTTTCCTTTATCTGGGCATCGGCGCACTGAGCACGCTGTTGGGTCTGCGCCTGGCCGTGGAAGGCTATCCGACCTGGGTCATCGGGGCGGTCATGTCGGGCTATTTTGTCGGCATCGTCGCCGGTGGCTTTCACTCGCACCGGCTGATCACCGGGGTCGGCCATATCCGCGCCTTTGCAACGCTGGCCTCGGTGATGTCGGCGGCGACCCTGGCCCATCCGTTGATCGACGATCCGACGGCCTGGGGGGTCCTGCGTTTTATTCAGGGATACTGCATGGCCGGGCTGGCCATGTGTACGGAAAGCTGGCTCAACGAACGTTCCACCAATCAGACCCGCGGACGCATTTTTTCGCTCTACCAGATGGCCGTTTACATCT
>CBFDVE010000091.1:0-7957 GCA_965613205.1 uncultured Rhodospirillaceae bacterium | reverse complement strand
AAAATGGCCAATCCCGACAAAATGGCAATCAACATTTTCCAGACTTTCTTTCTCATATTGTCAGGATATCGGTCGCACCAGCAAAAGCTTGATGACATCTTTGTACAGAAACGTGGATTTGATTAATTCCAGCCCGGCGGCTTCCAGGTATTGCTCGGTGTTGCGATCAAATTCAGCGCCGTAAGCATAACGCACCCAGGGGGCCCACAGTTTCATCACAAAGCGCCGCACGGGCCGTTGCGACATGGCGTATTCCAGAATATGAATCACGCCGTCCGGGCGGCAGACCCGGCGCAATTCTTCCAAGGCGGGCTGCTGGCTTTCATGGTCAAGCACACAAAACAGGAAGGTCGAGACAATAGAATCAAACCTGTCATCGGGGAAATCCAGTTCCATCACATTCATTTCCCTGAGATCGACCACGGTGCCGAGCTCGTCCCGCCGCCACCGGGCACGGCCCAGCATGGCCGGGCTTAAATCAATGCCGGTTACTTTGGCGTCCTTTGGATAGTGGGGAAAATTCCGCCCGGTGCCGACTCCGGCATCCAGCAAATCTCCGGTCAACCCTTCGAACAGGATTTTGCGCACCGGTTTGTAGCGGAAATGTTCAAACGGAAAATCCAGCAGATCATATAGCCGGGCGATGCGGTCGTAGGTTTTTTGTTTGTTCATCCAAAGCCTCTTAAAGCGTAAACGTATTGCCCGAAGCGACGCCCCAGGCTTCCATGAAGCCGGCCAGATGAGGTCGGGCTTCGCCTTCGTTTTCAATTAACGAGACAATATCGGCAATCGCCCGGTTGTAGTTTTCGGTACTCACCGTTGCCCGGTGATGCATCAGTCGCAGATAGACCAGATATGTGTTCAAAACATCGGTTTCGCAATAGTCGCGGATTTCCTGAATTTTGCCATCATCGAACATTTGCGCCACTTGCGAGCCCTCGACGCCGAATTTGCCGGGAAAACCCATAACCGCGCAGACTTCGTCCAGCTTGACCCGGGCCGAGCCGCCGTAGTCGCTTAAGATTTCCAGCAGGTCGCAATGCCAGTCGGCGGAATAGCGCGAGGTGTAACTGTTCCACTTATCACCGCCCTGATACAGCCAGGGGGCGGAGATGCCGTGTTTCATGGCCCGGTATTTAAGCACGGGCAAATCGAAGCCGCGCCCGTTGTAGCTGACCAGGCGGGGCTTGTGGCGCTCGAAGTAGCTGAAAAAACCTTGCAGCAGTTGTTTTTCATGGAACCCGGCCTCGCCGCCCGAGCGCAGTTCCCGCAACAGGTAAACTTCGCCGGGGCCGTCCCGTTCAAGCTCGGCTTCCAAAAAACTGATCGCCACGACCTTGTGGAAAGGCTGTCGCGGGAAAGGGTTTTTGCCGCCTGTAATATCCAGATGATAGCGCTCCAGTTCGTCCCGCCGGGCCGCCACGTCTGTGTCTTTAAATCCGGTCAGGTTGGGTACGGCATCGGTATCGGGCACGGTTTCGATATCGAAGACGAACAGGTTTTGATGCTGCATGTTGGGGTCCCCTGCGATAAAGTGCGGTGATTCGTATTCTACACTTAAGAAAGAGCAGCTATGAAAAATCTCGGGGCAATGATGCAGCAGGCCCAGAAGATGCAGGAAAAAATGACCGCCTTGCAGGAGGAGCTGGCCAATTCCCAGGTCACCGGCGTGTCCGGTGGCGGCATGGTCGAAGTAACGCTAAGCGGCAGGCACGAAACCAAAAGCGTCAAAATCGACCCCGCACTGGTCAATAACGACGATATCGGCGTGCTGGAAGACCTGATCGTCGCCGCCTGCAACGACGCCAATGGCAAGGTCGAACAGGTCAAGGCCGACAAGATGTCGGAACTGACCGGCGGGCTGAACCTGCCACCGGGTATGAAGCTGCCGTTCTGAGCATCATGGCGCACGCTGAAAACGATATCGACCGGCTCATTCACCTGCTGGCCAAGCTGCCCGGCCTGGGTCCCCGTTCGGCCCGGCGGGCGGTTCTGCATTTGATGAAAAAGCGCGAGACCCTGATGGTGCCGCTCAGCCGGGTGCTGGATGATGCCATCGACAGCATTGTCTCCTGTTCCATTTGCGGCAATCTGGACACCCGCAATCCCTGCGGCGTTTGCGACAATCCCAAACGCGACGACCAGATCATCTGTGTGGTCGAAGATGTCGCCGATTTGTGGGCGCTGGAACGATCCCCCGCCTTCGCCGGCCGCTTTCATGTGCTCGGTGGTGCGTTATCGGCGCTCGACGGCATCGGGCCGGAAGATTTGAACATCACCGGGTTGATCGCCAGGGCCAGGGTTGAAACGGTAACGGAAGTCATTCTGGCGACCAACGCCACGGTCGATGGCCAGACCACGGCCCACTACATCGCCGATCGCCTGGTCGATTGCGGCGTCCGTATTTCCGGCCTGGCCCACGGTGTACCGGTCGGCGGCGAGCTCGATTATCTCGATGAAGGCACGCTCAGCGCCGCCCTCAAGGCCCGGCGGGATATCTGACCTTTAATTGATCCCGTTGGCCCGTTGCATTTCCCGGATGAAGGTGATCAGGGGGCGGATTTCTTCAGGTTTTACATCGGGTTGGGCGGGCATGGGGCCGAATTTCCAGTGGTGGGCGCGGACACCCTGGGCGATCGCTATGCGAATGGCCCCGTCGGCATGATGGCCGGGCCGGTAGATGGGGTTGACCATGGCCGGCCCAACGGACGAGCCACCGGCGTTGTCGCCGTGGCAGTCCTGGCAGACCCGATTAAATGTTATCGCTCCGGCCTGCGCCGCCGGTGTCAGGGTCGGCACGATGACCGACACGGTTGCGTCCTCGGAGCCCGTTCCCAAGATCAGCCAGCCGACAATGCCGAGCATCACGGCGATGCCGATCATGGTGGTCTTGGTCGACCGGTGAATGACCACCGTGCTTTTCGGCGCGGCCTGTTCCGTTTGTTCGGACGGGGCTTTTTTTTTGCGTTTTTTACTGCGGGGCATGAGTTTTAATTATTCCTGTGTGAGGAGGGCCGTCAAGTAACTCGTCGGTCGCGGTTTCTTCACCCAGTTCCATGTCCTGGATATTTTCGCCTCGTTTGTTGATCTTGCCGGTGGAAATTTTTATCTCCTGAACGTCCTTCACGGCCTGAGCGAAATGGTTATCCAGTTTATCGACCCGTTTGTCCAGGCGGCCCAGATCATCGAGCAATTTGTGAACCTCAACCTGGATCAGACCGGCCTGTTCGCGCATGGAGGCGTCTTTCAGCACGGCGCGTACGGTGTTTAAAGTGGCCATCAGGGTGGTCGGCGAGACGATCCACACCCGGCGGCGAAATGAGTCTTCGACGACATTGCGAAACGAAGCATGTAATTCGGCGTAAACCGCTTCGGAAGGCAGGAACATCAGGGCCGATTCCGCCGTTTCGCCGGGCACGATGTATCTGTCGGCGATATCCTTGACGTGTTTCATGACATCGGCACTGAACGACCGGGACGCCTGGACTTTGGCCGTCTCATCGGTGGCGGAGCGGAGCGCCTGATAACTTTCCAGGGGGAACTTGGCGTCGATAACGATGGAGCCCGGCGGATTGGGCAGTTTGAGCAGGCAATCGGCCCGTTTGTTGTTACTCAGGGTGGCCTGAAATTCATAGGCCGAGGGCGGCATGATCGAAGAGACCAGATCATTGAGCTGAATTTCACCAAAAGCCCCGCGCGCCTGTTTGTTGGACAGGATATCCTGCAAGCCGACCACCTGTTCCGATAATTCGGTGATCTTTTTCTGGGCCGAAGCGATAACGGCCAGGCGTTCCTGTAAATCGCCCATGGTCTTGCCGGTTTTTTCCGAATGATCGCTGAGGCCATCGCCGATGCGTTTGGACATGGCGTCGAGCCGGTCTTCCAGGGTCTTGCCCAGTTGCGCCTGGGTCGCCGCCTGGGCCTCGCCCATCTGGGCCAGGCGACCGGCCAGTTCCGCCTGGGCCGTGGACAGGCTATCGGATTGTTGGCGTGACCGGGCGCTTTCGCCGCGCAAGTAAATGACGACAACGATGACAACAATGGCGATCAGGGCGAACGGCAATAAATCCATCAGCGCACTTCGGTTCATCGAACGGTATTGTTCGAATCATCAAATTAAAGCATGGCAACAGGACTCGTCACGGATTATTGAGGTCCCGGATGGTGAATTGTTTGATAGCATGGCTAAAATTGGTTTTTTACCCCAAGGATAATGAACGTAACCATGCGCGCGCCCGTCCATTACCTGATCGCGATCATTAGCATGTCCTTCTACGGCGGGCAGGTCTGCCCGTTTCTGGAAAGCCTGACGGTAACGCAACTGGTCGCATCCTTTGTGATCGCCATTGCCCTGCAATATTCCCTGCGCATGTGGTTGCGCAAGATCTGGGTTGATTCCGCCCCTTACGAGGTTCAAACGGGCCGGGTTCTTGGCCTGGAATTCTTTCTGTTCGCCGGCAGCGGTGCGGCGCTGATGGTTTACAACGTGGTGATGTACGATTTCCCCTTCGGCAGCGGCCTGAAGATCGTGCTCGGCATGACATCTCTGGGGTTTTTTGCGGCCATCGATCTGGCCCTGGAACGGCAGCGCTATCTGGTCGGCGAAATTATCCGCACGGGCAATCATTTGCGTGTAGACAAAAATTATTTTCCCCTGTCGGGCAAGCTCGGTATTTTTTCCGTAGCCTGTATTCTGTTTATTCTGGGGGTGGTTTTTTTGATCATCAACAAGGATTTGGACTGGTTGATCAATGTCGGCGACACGGTCACCGTAGAACAGGCCCAGATGACCATTCTGGCGGAACTGGCTTTTGTGGTTGGCATATTTCTGGCCCACACGATCAATGTCATCCGCGCCTATACGGGCAACCTGAGGGATTTTCTGTCTTTCGAAAACAAAATCCTTGCCCGCGCCAGCATGGGCGATCTGGAGGGATTCGTGCCGGTCGGCAGCAACGATGAATTTGGCACTATGGCGGTTTATACCAACGACATGATTCAAGGTATGCGCGAAACAACTGATGAAATTCTGCGCACCCGGGATGTCAGCATTTTGACTCTGGCCTCGTTGGCGGAAACCCGCGATAACGAAACCGGAGCCCATATTCTCAGAACCCAGCGTTATGTCCGGGCGCTGGCATTGCATCTTAAGCAACACCCGGCGTTCGTGGCCGTGCTGGGGCCGGAAAATAACATTCGACTGCTCTATAAATCGGCCCCCTTGCACGATATCGGCAAGGTCGGCATCGCCGATGCGATCCTGCTCAAGCCAGGCAAGCTGAGCCCGCAAGAAATGGAGATCATGAAATCTCACGCGGCGCTCGGGGCGCAATCCCTGGAAATTGCAGAAACAGAACTGGGATCAAACTCGTTCCTGCATTTCGCCAGGGAAATAGCCCTCTCCCACCACGAAAAATGGGACGGCAGCGGTTATCCGGGGGGGCTTTCGGGGGCCGACATACCCGTTTCAGGGCGGCTGATGGCATTGGCAGATGTCTATGACGCGTTAATTTCCAAGCGGGTCTACAAGGAAGCTTTCAGCCACGAAATGGCCCGCTCGATCATCGTCAGTGGCAAGGGCAGCCATTTTGATCCCGATGTGGTCGAGGCGTTTTTGGCTATTGAAGTTGACTTCATTAGAATCGCCGCCAATTTCAGCGACCAAGCCTATGCCACCGATGAGGTCCCGACGACACCACGCATCAAGCGTCTGGCCGGGGAATAAGCGCTCTGGACTTGGCCGCGGCGTTCTGAAATATTGTGCCGATTTTACCATCAGAAACCGTGCCCCCATGATTTTGCCATGACCCTGCTGCCGATCATCATCGCCCCCGACCCTCGCCTGAAGGTAAAGTGCAGGCCGGTCGATAAGGTTGACAAGGAAGTCAGCACTTTAATGGACGACATGCTGCAATCCATGCACACGGCCAACGGCATCGGCCTGGCGGCGCCGCAAGTCGGCGTTGCCAAACGGGTCATTGTCCTCGATCTGGCGCGGGAAGATGAAAAGCCCAGTCCCATTCGCATGGCCAATCCGGAAATCATCTGGCTTTCCGAAGACGATGAATTGCGGGAAGAAGGCTGCCTGTCCCTGCCCGAGCACTATTCCGATGTGGTCCGCCCCCGTGAAGTGAAGGTGCGCTATCTGGATCACCACAACAAGCAACGGGATTTGCAGGCCGACGGGGTGCTCAGCGTTTGCGTGCAGCATGAAATGGATCATCTGGACGGTATCTTGTTTGTCGATCATATTTCGGCGCTCAAGCGCAACATGATCCTGCGCAAACTAATCAAGCAGAAGAAACTGGATGGGGTGTTATGAGCCTGCGCACGATTTTCATGGGCAGCCCGGAGTTTGCCGTCACGGCCCTGGCCGCCCTGATCGAGGCCGCATACGACATCATCTGCGTCTACAGCCAGCCGCCCCGACCGGCCGGTCGGGGCCAGAAGGAAAAGCTTTCTGCCGTGCATGCTTTCGCCGGAAGCAGCGGGTTGATGGTGCGAACCCCCACTTCCCTGAAAGAGACCCAGACCCAGGCAGATTTCCTGGCCCTTGAAGCCGATGTCGCCGTGGTTGCCGCCTATGGCCTGATCTTGCCGCCTGCCGTGCTGACCGCACCCCGGCTCGGGTGTTTGAACATTCATGCTTCCCTGTTGCCCCGCTGGCGCGGCGCGGCGCCGATCCAGCGGGCGATTATGGCCGGGGACGCAGAAACCGGCGTCACCATCATGGCCATGGATGCGGGCCTGGATACGGGCGATATTCTGGCATGTGAACGATTGCCCATTGGCCCCGAGACCACGGCGACCGACCTGCACGACGCCCTGGCGGCGCTCGGCGGTCGCATGATTGTCGAGGCATTGGCAAACCCGGAACCGGGCCAACCGCAAGCGGCGGAAGGGGTGACCTATGCGGCCAAGTTGAGCCGGAAGGAAGGGCGTATCGACTGGACCCTGTCCGCCGATCAAATCCAGCGTCGGGTGCGGGCGCTCAATCCGTGGCCGGGACTGTGGTTCGACCATGGTGGCAAGCGGATTAAAGTGCTGGCGGCCGGCATCGGCCAGGGGTCCGGGCAGGCCGGTGAAGTGCTGCCGGGTGGCCTCAACATCGCCTGTGGCAGTGGCAGTCTTGACATTACAAAAGTCCAGGTGGCCGGTCGTTCGGCCATGGCGGCGGCGGATTTTCTGCGCGGCCATGCCTTGATTGCGGGGACTATTCTGTCTTGAAAAAACTGATTTCGTTGGTTTAGATCAATTAATTGATCTTGTTATAGGTAAAATAATCACCATGACCCGTTTCAAAATCACCGTTGAATACGATGGCGCCGGTTTTGTCGGCTGGCAGCGTCAGGATAATGGCCTGGGGGTGCAACAGGCCCTGGAAATCGCCATCACCGCTTTTTGCGGCGAAAGCGCTACCGTGTTCGGGGCCGGGCGTACGGATTCCGGGGTCCACGCCCTGGCCCAGGTGGCCCATTTCGAACTGGAAAAAAAATTCACCGCCTATCAGGTGTGCGAAGCCCTGAACTATCACCTGAAGGGACAGCGGGTTTCGGTGCTGCAGGCGCAGGTAGCCGATGCCGACTTTCATGCCCGTTTTTCCGCCACCGGGCGCTCCTACACCTATCGCATCATCAATCGGCGCGGGCCGCTGGCCCTGGATTTGGGTCGCGCCTGGCGGCAGAAAGGCGACATTGATACAGCCGCCATGCACGAAGCCGCCCAGGTGTTGATCGGCAAGCATGATTTTACCACCTTTCGGGCGACCAATTGCCAGGCGGATTCGCCGGTCAAAACCCTCAGTTTGCTGAATGTGCAACGCCACGGCGATGGCATCACCGTTGCCGCCCAGGCCCGCTCGTTCCTGCATCATCAGGTGCGCAATCTGGTCGGCACCCTGATGCTGGTGGGGCGGCGGAAATGGGGCCCGGATGATGTCAAAACCGCATTGGATGCC
>CBFDVE010000090.1:0-7972 GCA_965613205.1 uncultured Rhodospirillaceae bacterium | reverse complement strand
CTGGTGCAGGTCCATAACGTCACGGGGTTCGGTCGTACTGCTGACATTCCTGAAATCCTCCATGTCCAGCAATTGCTCCAGCAACTTGACGTTAGCCTGATTGTCATCGACGATCAGAATATGGGAATTCCTTGATATTTGGTAGATATTATCCATCTGAAAAGAGACTCCCTGATCAACCAGTACGGGTCGATCTGAATTAGTTTAAACAGCACCCTACTAATATGGTGCGTCGGCGCGGAAATTTTAGTCAATTATTCCAGAACAGCTTTTTTGCAACGATTGTGACATTTTTCCAGGATCTTTTGGTAATCAGACAATGAATGAAATCGCGACCCTGAAAACCTATAAAATCTTGCTTGTCGATGACGACGCCGGGCACTCAAAGCTGGTCGAAAAAATGCTCGAAACAGCCCAACACAATTACATAATTGAAACAGCATCGGACTTTGACGGTGCCGTTAAAAAAATCATCGAGGACGGCCACGCCATCTATCTGGTATCGGCGGATTTTTGCCACGAAAGAGGCCTGGAAATCATTTGGGAAATTTCCGGTCGCGGCTGCAAAGGCCCGGCCATGCTGCTGTCCGAAGAAGACAGTTACGAAAAAGAAGAAGAAGCGATCAATCTGGGGGCCATGGTGTTCCTGACCTGGGATCATTTGCAGCCAAGGTTTCTGGAACGGATGATCAGGCATGCCATTGAACGTAAGCGGCAGGAAGATGTGATCCGCAACGAACAGGAAGACCTGATCAACCGGATGATGGATATTCAGGATACCCGTGATCGTTTCGAAGCCCAGAGCGCCGAATACGTGGAACTGGCGGACGAACTGGCGATCTCTCAGCTCGAACTGCAAAAAGCGATGGACGAGGTGACTGAAAGCAAACAGCAACTTGAACAACTCAATCTGGAAAAAGACCGGTTTTTTTCCATTATCGCCCATGATTTAAGAAGCCCGTTTACCTCTCTTCTGGGCTTGACCGGCCTGATCGCCGCCGGTGCGGGCAAGATGAAACCGCAGCAGATCAACGACTATGCCATCAGCATCAATCAATCGGCCAAGCGGGTTTTTGCCTTGCTCGAAAACCTGCTGGAATGGGCCCGCCTGCAAATGGATCAAATTACATCTGAACCAACAACGCTTGAGATCCATGCCATTGTCGCCGACACGGTCGGCGTGTTGGGCCCGGTGGGTGAAGACAAGGAGGTCAAAGTCAGTGCCGAAATTCCCCATGGCCTGAGTTGCTTTGCCGACAAACACATGATCGATACGGTCATCCGGAACCTGGTCAACAACGCCATTAAATTCACTCCCGCAGGCGGAAGCGTGACCATTTCGGGCCGTATTGACGGCGATGATTGTGAAATTTCCGTGACCGATACCGGCGTCGGTCTGGCCCCCGATCAGATCGATAACCTGTTCAAACTGGGCGATCAGAATTCAACGACAGGGACCCGCGGGGAAAAAGGGACGGGTCTGGGGTTGTTGCTGTGCCGTGATTTTATCGATAAAAGCAAAGGGTCTATTTCGGTGACCAGCGAGCCCGGTAATGGCTCGACTTTCACAGTCAGGCTACCCGCGGCATAAGCAAGGCTTAATTAATGACCCGCGATCCACGCTACGACATTTTGTTCGAACCGGTAAAAATTGGCCCGGTAACGGCGCGCAACCGTTTTTATCAGGTGCCCCATTGCAACGGCATGGGTCACCGCAACCCCAGCGGCATGGCGGCCATGCGCGAAATCAAGGCGCAAGGCGGCTGGGCCGTGGTGTGCACCGAAGAATGTGAAATTCATCCGACCACCGATGTCTCGCCCCATGCGGAAGAACGCCTGTGGGATGACGCCGACATTCCCCATCTGGCGGCCATGACCGAGGCCGTGCACCGCCACGGCGGCCTGGCCGGGATCGAACTGGTGCATCAGGGCCACGAGACCACCAACCGCTATTCCCGCGATGTCCCCATGGGGGTCGGCAACTGGGTCGGCAAGGATTATGACCCGGTGCAGGCCTACGCCATGGACAAAACCGACATCGCCAATGTACGGCGCTGGCACCGGGAGGCGGCGATCCGGGCGAAAAAAGCCGGCTTCGATATTATCTACGTGTATGCCGGGCATTTCCTGTCCCTGCCCATGCATTTCCTGTCCCGCCGTTTCAACCAACGCACCGACGAATACGGCGGCAGCCTAAAAAACCGGGCGCGGTTTTTGCGTGAATTGATCGAAGACAGCAAAGACGCAGTCGGCGACACCTGCGCCATCGCCGTGCGCCTGGCCACCGACGAGTTGATCGGGGCGGACGGTATCACGGTGGCAGAAAGCCGCGACGTGATCGAGATGATGGCCGAATTGCCGGACCTGTGGGATGTCAATGTCAGCGACTGGGATCACGATTCCGAAACCTCGCGGTTCGGCCCGGAAGGGGCCCAGGAACCCTATGTGTCTTTCGTCAAACAGGTGACAACCAGGCCAGTGGTGGGGGTCGGACGGTTTACCTCGCCCGATGCCATGGTGGCCCAGGTCAGGCGCGGCATTGTGGATTTGATCGGGGCCGCCCGGCCGTCCATTGCCGATCCGTATTTGCCCAACAAGATCGACGAAGGCCGGATCGAGGATATCCGCGAATGTATCGGTTGCAATATATGCGTCAGCAGTGATTGCATGAAGGTGCCAATCCGCTGCACCCAGAACCCGACCATGGGCGAAGAATGGCGGCGAGACTGGCATCCGGAAATAATAGCGGCGAAAAAATCCGCAGACAGGGTTCTTGTTATCGGGGCCGGACCGGCCGGGCTGGAATGCGCCCACGCGCTCGGCAAACGGGGTTATTCCGTCGCCCTGGCCGAAGCGACAACGGAACTGGGCGGGCGGGTAACACGGGAAAGTGCCCTGCCCGGCCTGGCCGCCTGGGCGAGAGTGCGCGATTACCGCACGGGCCAGATTGCACCTCTGAGCAATGTGGATATCTATCTGGACAGCACCATGGATGCCACGCACATACTTGAATTCGCCCCCGATCATGTGGTCCTGGCGACGGGTGCCAGGTGGCGGGCCGATGGTCTGGGACGCAACAATGTCAGGCCCATCCCCGGCAGCGATCTACCCCACGTATTGACCCCGGACAATATCATGGCCGGGGCCGATCCGGCTGGTCCGGTGGTAATTTTCGATGATGACCATTACTACATGGGCGGCATCATGGCCGAATTGCTGCGCGCTCGCGGGCAGGAGGTGACCCTGGTGACCCCCGCCGCCGATGCCTCGACCTGGACTCACAACACCCTGGAACAAAAAAGGATCCAGACCCGGCTGCTACAGTTGGGCATCGAGATCATCCCCCTGCACAATCTGGCAGCCATCGAGGCCGACCAAGTTGCCCTGTCATGCGTCTATACGCAACGCCTGACCGAACGACCGGCAAACGCCGTGGTCATGGTTACCATGCGCTTGCCGAGAGATGATCTGTACCGCTCGTTGATGGATGATCCGTCGAGTTTGCCGGAGGCCGGACTAAAATCGGTGACCCGCATCGGCGACGCCCTGGCCCCATCGACCATTGCCGCCGCCGTTTACGCTGGCCACCGATACGCGCGAGAACTGAATGAAGAACCAATACCGTTCAAGCGGGAACTGGCGGCATTGGCAACAAACTAACCGGCCGTGCCCGGCGAAGATGCGCGAATATGCCGAAATATTTTTTAAATTGGTCTGAAAAGGATAGAAAATGAGCCACAATGTTTTGATCATCGGGGCGGGAAGCGGATTGAGCGCGGCCCTCGCCCGGACTTTTGCCAATGCAGGGATGACCGTTGGTCTGGCGGCCCGGAACATCGAAAAACTGGGACCCCTTGTCGGCGAAATCGACGGCAAGGCCTTCGCCTGTGACGCCACCGAGCCGGATGCCGTGGCCACCCTGTTCAGCAATTTCGACAACCAAATCGGGTCCCCGGATATTATGATCTATAACCCCAGCCTGCGCATTCCGGGGCCGATTACCGACGTTGATCCAGTGGCGACCAAAGAGGCGCTCATGGTTTCCGCCTACGGCGCCTTCCTGGCGGCCCAACAGGCGGCCAGGCGGATGCTCAAATCGGGTGGCGGGGCGATGCTGTTTACCGGCGCCTCGGCGGGGGTCAAGGGGTATGCCCGGTCGGCACCGTTTGCCATGGGAAAATTCGCCTTGCGCGGCCTGTGTCAGAGTCTGGCCCGGGAACTGGCACCACAAAACATCCACATCGCCCATTTCGTCATCGACGGGGTCATCCTTAACCAGGATCGGGGGGCCCCTTATGACGACGCCGCCAAGGCCCTCGACCCGCTGGAAATCGCCAGGACCTATCTCTATATCGCCGGCCAGGATGCCAGCGCCTGGACCTGGGAAATCGAACTTAGACCGTCGGTCGAATCATTCTAGCAGCGCGGACCCGGCAGGCCTCGGCAAAGGCGGTAAACAGGGACAGATAGAACGGGTTGTCCATGACCTGCCATTCCGGATGCCATTGTACGGCCAGGGCAAACGATTCAGCTTTCGGGGCGCTGATCGCTTCGATTAGGCCATCAGGGGCGGTCGCTTCGACGCGCAGGCCCGGAGCCACTGTATCAATCCCCTGACCATGCAGGGAATTGACCCGGACGCTCGGCGATCCCGCCAGCCCGGCGATCAGGCCATGCGGATCGAGGGCCACTTCATGCACCGTGCCGTACCTGATTTCCAGCGGATCAGCGGGGTCTTCCCGGTGATCGTTGAGGCCCGGTACGTCCTGCACCTTTTGATGCAGGGTGCCGCCAAAGGCCACATTGAATTCCTGAAAGCCCCGGCAAATACAAAACACCGGCACCCCTGCGGCGACCGCTTCGAGGATCAACGGCAGGGTAGTCGCATCCCGGTCGGCATCGTGCAGGGTGCCTTCATCGCTGGCCGGTCCCTGGTAATGGTGCGGTTCCACGTTTGACGGGCTGCCGGTGAACAACAGGCCATCGAGGCGGTTCAACAGGGCCTGACGGTCAAGCCTGTGGCCCAGCGCCGGGACAATCACCGGCACCGCCCGACAGGCGGCCGCGATCGCATTTACATACTTGCTGCCCGCCGCGTCGAAGGGCAAACCAATGATTTCCTTGCGACAACCCGAGACACCAATCAGCGGTGGCCCGGCCTCGGAGGAATGTGTTAATGAACTGTCCATAAATATCTCTATAGCATTGCTGTGCCATAACATGTCGCTGAAAGTCTACAAATCGGAAAAAATGGCCATCGGCCTGGTGCTCGCCGCTGTCGGCGGTGTCGGCATTGTTGTCGGCATGTCTTTTCCGTTGCTGACTTTGCTGATGGAGCGGGAGGGATTCAGCGCCTCGCTGATCGGCCTGAACAGCGCCACGGGATCGCTCGGAATTCTGATTGTTGGACTGTTCACGGCGAAAGTTCTTGGCCGCTACGGGGCTTTCATGCCGATCATCGTTGCGGCATTGGTGGGAGCCGGATCGCTGATCGCCTTGCCTCTGGTAGGTTATCCGGCAGGATGGTTCATCTTGCGATTTTTGCTGACCGTTGGCGTCGGATTATTGTGGTTGCTTAGCGAAAGCTGGTTGAACATGCTGACCAGCGATGGCAATCGCGGGCGCATCATCGGCCTCTACGCGGTTCTTTTTTCCGCCGGTTTCGCCTTGGGACCGCTTGTTGTTTCTGTCACCGGATCACATGGTTTGGTGCCGTTTGCCATCGCCGCCGTGGTCATGGCCGGATCGGCCGTGCCCATGCTGATGCTGGCCCGTCGGGGTGCCAGTGTCCAGGAAACTCCGGTCCGCCGGTTCACCCTGCTGATGTTGGCGCCGTTCATATTTGTCGTCGCCTTCGCCGGCGGCCTGTTTGAAACCACGGCTTACGCGTTATTGCCAATCTATACCCTGGGCGAGGGATTGAGCGAAAATGCCTCGCTGTACGCCCTGAGCGCCTTCAGCGCCGGTGGCATCGCCATGCAATATCCGCTCGGCCGTTATGCCGACCGGGCCGGTCGCCAGGCGTTGATGGTGTTAAGCGCTACCGGCGTTCTGATCGGCATCATCGCCCTGCCCTTTGTGGTTGGAAACATCGCCTGGTTGATGGCCTTGCTGTTCATCTGGGGCGGCATGGTGTTCGGCGTTTATACCGCCGGGCTGATCATGCTGGGCGATGAGTATCCTTCGGAAAGCCTGGTTGCTGTCAATGCCATGTTCATTATTTTTTACGAGGCCGGGGCCCTGGTCGGGCCGGCATTGTCGGGTGCCGCCATGGATAAGTCGCCACGCCACGGATTCGTCAGTTTTTTGACCGTGGTGGCGATTATGCTGTTGGCGATAACGGTATATCGAAGGTTCCGCCGGGCAAAATAAAAAAGGGCCCCCGTTTCAGGGAACCCTTTTCCAGGCTAAATCAGGTCCGAAAAATCAGTCTGAAACGACCAGATTTTCGGCTGAACTTTTTCCGTTTTGGCCAGGCACCAATTCGAAATCCAATTTTTGTCCTTCGCGCAAAGTCGATAATCCCGCACGCTCAACAGCGGAAATATGGACGAAAGCGTCGTTCGAACCATCTTCAGGTTCGATAAACCCATATCCCTTGGTTGGATTGAACCATTTTACTGTTCCGGTCGTCATAGTGTGTCCTTTCGATGGTTTGCACTCCCTGCTGCGCACCGGTTTTTGTGACCAAACCGGTCGCGCCTTTTTCGGCTAAAAGCCCATTCGCCGGAAGATTAAATCGACGGGCTATCTTTACCGAGTTTCCATAAGGCGCATTTTTGCTCTTTTTTCAAGTATATTTTATGGAGTCAAGAGAGCAAATCACTAGATCCGATCACGTTTCAGGGCCTGAATTTCGTTTTCAAGGGTGCCCAGAAAACGCGAACGATCCTGCTTGTCGAAGGCCGGGACACCCCCCCTGATCTCGCCGGTATCCCGTAAATGGGCATTCAGGACTTCGTCCTTGACCGGACAGGCGTCGCCATCGACATAAATTTCCAGCATGTTTTTCCCATATGTTGAATTGCGACCTGAATTACCGCCCCACGGGTTGCCCCGTTGGGTCGGGTAAAATCCAATTAACTGTTTGTTATCAGGACATATATATTGTATTTAGGTCCAACTTCGTGTGAATATTTCGAGGCTCATAAACAATGCCGATGACCCGACCCGTCTGCGCGTTAGCTGTGTTCCCTGGGAAAGTCTGCCGCCTGGTTTGCGGCATGGCAATATCGGCTATCCTGGTGACCGCCGGCCCGGCGTGGTCCGACCCCCTGGCTGAACTGTTGCCGGGTTTCATGGAAAGCCAGAACCCCTACAAGGCCGCGATGGCCGATGTCGCCGCCGCAGGTCAGAACGCCATCGCCTCGAAAGGTGGCTTTTACCCGACTCTGGACGTCACCGTTACGGTCGGCAATGAACAGCAAATGAAGCCCAGTGCCAATGATACCAACCTGGTCTCGCGGGAAGCCGATTTCTCGGTTACCCAGCGCCTATGGGACAACGGGGCGACCCGTTCCTCGATCCGCTCGGCCCAGTTGGTGCAACGTCAGGCCGAGGCGGTTCTGGCGGCGACGAAATCGGCCCTGCTGCTGCGCGCGGTGAGCGCTTACGCCAATGTGGTACGGGCCGGCGAAGCCTTGAAATTTTCCCTTAAATCGGAAGAAAACATCAAGAAACAAACGGAACTTGAAAATGCCCTGGTCAAACGGGGTGCCGGTTTTTCGACCGACGTATTACAGGCCAAAGTGCAACTTTCCGGTGCCCAGGCCCGCCGCACCCGCGCCCAGGGGGCCTTGAATATTGCCATCAATGCCTACCGCACCCTGTTCCACAAAACGCCGGGTCCGATTGAGGGCATGGATAAACTGGCGGCCCCCCTTGATCGTTTGCCAACCAGTGTCGATGAAGCCGTCGAACGGGCACTGAAGAGCAATTCCCAACTGATCGCGGCAAACCTGGCCAGCGATAT
>CBFDVE010000089.1:0-8058 GCA_965613205.1 uncultured Rhodospirillaceae bacterium | reverse complement strand
AAAGCCGATGCGGCGGGCATGATCCGGCCCAGGGATATGTATGACTGGGCAAAAAACTGCTATGGCTGCCATACGGTACCGATTGAAAAATTGGTCAATGTGGGCGGCCATACGCCGGGCAGCGATTTCGAACTGGTGGCCTGGTCGCAAGGTAAAATTCGCCATAACCTGTGGTACACAAAAACCAACGACGAAGCCCCGCAAGCGCGCAAGCGGCTGATGTATGTGGTCGGCCAGGCGGTCGAATTGGAAACGTCCCTGTTCGCCGTCGGCAAAGCCACCGAGAAAAAGGAATTCGCCATAAAAATGGCCCAACGGGCGAACAAGGCGAAAGCCAATTTCGCCGAAATCGCCGCCGCCTTGAGTATGCCCGAGATCAAGGCGATTGCCGGCCACGCCGAGGCTGCCAAATTGAAACTTGGCAGCGAAGGTCCACTGAGCGCGGTGGCGTCCGAAATAGGTAAACTGACCCAGGCCATTGTCGCCAAATATGACGGCAGCGGCATGGCAGCAATCGATTCAATGTTGCCCTCAGCAGATAAATACAAGGGCAAGCCGATCAAGTAGGATAACCAAAGTTCGATGCTCGCCGATACGCTGATCAGTCGCCCGAAACGATGGGATACGCCCTTCGGGCCCGACATGACGGACGAGAATGTGGACAGGGTGATCGCCCTGCCACTTCTCGCCGACATTGATGCTGAGCGTTTTTCCAACACATTGAGCTTGCGCAATATCCTCAAGCACGATTCCCGGATCATCGAATGCAAGCGTGGTGATATCGTCGTGCGGGAAGGGGATTATGGTCATTCCGTGTTTTTCCCGATGTCGGGAAACCTGCGCGTGATCACCAGGCTTTCGGCAATCGTTGAAGCCAGTGAACCCATATTGTCGGCCAATACGCAACGGGGACGGCGCACGGGTCTGTGGGCGGCGATTAAACGGGCGTGGTTCAATCCGGCCATTCCCGAGGTCCGGAAATATCACAAGCAAGGCGGCATTTCCGATTATCTGCGTCGAGTCGGAGACGGCACAGAACAGGAATCCCGCCCCTACGTCAGCAATGTGGAACAGGTTCTGGAAACCTGCGAGACCGTCGATATTGATTCGACCGACAACGACATTGTCGGCGAGATTGCCGCGCTGACCCGGTCGATCCGCACCGCCTCCATTTTTGCCGAAACCAATTGCACCTTGCTGGAACTGCGTTGGCAGGGCTTGCGTGACATCCGCAAGCAGGACCGGGATTTCCGCATCTTTATCGACGACCGCTACCGGGATCGGGCGATGTTGCGGCAATTGCAGGAGCTGCCCCTGTTGCAGCATCTGGATCGCAAAGTGCTTGAAGAAATTATCAAGCACACCTTGTTTGAAAGCTATGGCGATTTCGAATGGAACCGGTCATATCAGAAAGCCGATCAGCGCGATTGGGACTCGGTGATCGAAAAAGAACCGATTGTCGCCGAAGGTGGCCACTATACTGACGGATTACTAATTGTTTGCGCCGGCTTCGGGCGGGTTAGCGATAACCTGGATCGAGGCGAACGGACGCTCGATTACCTGAGCCGCAACGGCATGTTCGGGCTGGAAGAATTGGCCGAACACTGGCACACGGGTGAAGAAGTGCCGCTGAAGAAAAGCCTTCGGGCAATCGGCTATCTTGATATATTGCGCATCCCCACGGCCCTTGTCGAAAAATATATCCTGCCGAATTTACCCACAGACATGCGACCACACATAAATGATGACGATGCCCTGCCTTGGGAAGGCAGCGACACGCCCGACCGCCTGCAGCAATCGCTGATCGATTTCTTTATCAACAATCGCACCATCAACGGTTCCAAGACCATGTTGATCAATACATCCCGGTGCGTAAATTGCGATGATTGCGTGCGCGCCTGTGCCGTCGCCCATAACAACAACCCGCGCTTCGTGCGGCACGGCCCGACCGAAGATAACATCATGATCGCCAACGCCTGTATGCACTGCGTCGATCCTGTGTGCCTGATCGGCTGCCCGACCGGGGCCATTCAACGGGACCAGAGCTCCGGCAATATCATCATCAATGATACCACCTGTATCGGCTGCGGCACGTGCGCAAGTTCCTGCCCTTATGACAACATTCAGCTGGTCGAAATACGGGATGTCCGTGGTTCGTTTATTCACGATGCAGATTCGGGATCCCGTATCGTGAAAGCGACCAAGTGTGATCTGTGCCAGGACTTGCTGGTCAGCCCGGCCTGCCAACGGGCCTGCCCTCACGACGCCCTGATCCGCATTGACATGAATGATCGCAAGGCGCTACAGGACTGGCTAAGCCGATGACCATGATAACCTTTGCCGCCCGGCGCCTGCGCAACTGGACCCTCCTGGCCGTCGCCCTGTTGCTGGCATCGCTGTTGTTTGCGGCTTATGGTGTAACCCTTCATTCTGTCAAGTTCATGACCGGCTGGTTTCTGGTCGCCGCGGTCCTGGTGCTGACGCTGTTCAATTTGCGCAAACGGTTTTCCTTCCTGCCACTGGCAAGCGCCAGTGCATGGTTGCAGTTTCATATCTATCTGGGTCTGTTTTCGGTCGTTCTGTTTATGATTCACACGGATTGGGGCTTGCCGACGGGCTATCTGGAAGCCCTGTTATGGAGCCTGTTCATGATCGTCGCGGTGAGTGGTGTTTTTGGCATTCTAATCACCCGTGCCGTGCCTGAATTGCAGCAACAGCATGGTGAGCAGTTGTTCCTGGGCCGGATTCCCCAGTTTCGAGCACAATTGGCGGACGAGGTCCGAACTTTAATCATCGACACCATGAAGGAAACCCGCACCCGCACCCTGGCCAAGTTTTATTCCGCCCATTTGCGTCACTATTTCGCCGGCCCGCGGAACTTTGTCCGCCACCTGATTGGTTCAGGACGCCATCTGAACGGCCTGTTGCGGGAAATCGAACTGGCCGAACGTTACCTGGATACACCGGGCAAGGCGGCCCTGGTGGAAATTCGCGAGCGGGTTTTGCAAAAGGATAATCTGGATTACCAGTTCGCCTTTCTAATGCTGCTGCGGGGTTGGTTGTTTATCCATGTTCCGGCGACTTATTCGATGATTCTGGTTGCCATCGTTCATATGTTGATGGCCTATGGCTATGGCATGGGGACGCTATGAATTTTTGGAACACCCGGCATTTACAGAAATTCGGCTTCCGCGACAGCGCCTATGAACGCTCGTCGCAGCAATGGATATGCGGCCACGCACAAAATGGAAAAGCCTGTCAACAGGGCCCCGGTGCAAACGGCCGCTGCGTAACCAAAGCCGAATGCATCCCCCGCAAGGATGCCGACCGTTGGCTTTGTAATCGGGCACAAAGTGAAGGTGGGGCCTGTCCGGACGGCCCTTCCTCGGATGGTGCTTGCTGTCGGCCGATCATTCCGTGTGCGCCCCGGCGCAGCATACGTTCGGCCCGTGGGGCCCTGACCAAGTGGGTCGCCGTGCTGGCGTTCGGAATTCTGACGGTCATATTAACCGCCTCCTATGGACCCCAGGTGTTCTCACCGGGGCCCCTGGACACCCATCATGCTGAATTGACCCAATGCGCTTCCTGCCATGTCCAAAATAACGACTCTCTGACCCAGTGGGCGGGACGGCTCTTCGTTCCCCTGTCGGCCACGGAAGGCAGCGCCGGTTGCATTAAATGCCACACCATGGGCGATGCACCCCTGCGCGCCCATAGCACCAAACAAACCTTGTCGAAGGTTGCCAGCAAGGCTGAGATAGCATCCAGCCCGTTATTTCTGAACGCCGCCAGACAAATCATCGGCGGGCCGGTTGGCGGCAATGAGAAAATCGCCTGTGCCTCCTGCCATCAGGAACACGTTGGCGTCGATGCAAATATGAAAGAGATGTCTAATGGCCGGTGCCAGACATGCCATACGGTGATGTTCAAAGGTATTGTCAACGGTCATCCAGAGTTTACCGAATATCCTTACGTGCGGCGCACCCGTATCACATTTGATCACGAGGGCCATTTCAAGCGCTATTTCCCGAAATCAAAACAACCCCAGGCACCGAAAGAATGCCAGGATTGCCACGAAAGTGGTGAGCAGGGTCGGCTGATGATGGTCAAGCCGTTCGAACAAGCCTGTGCCGCCTGCCATCTCGGTGAAATTACCGGACGGGGCGGGGCCGGTCCGCGAAATATCGCCTTCCTGAGCCTTCCCGGATTTGATCTGGAAAGCCTGCAGGACGCGGACATCAATATCGGCTCCTGGCCGGAATATGCAGAACAGCCCCTGGCCCCGTTCATGAAGCTAATGCTGGCCGCAAAGGGTTCCCTGAAAAACGATATCGAGACCCTGGAAGATATTGACCTGCTGGACCTGGAAGACGCGGAACCGGAAGTTCTGCAAGCGGTCGAACGGGTCGCCTGGGGCGTCAAGGAACTGATCTACGATTTAATGGTCAACGGCCCCATGATGATTATCAAATCCGTCACCATGAGTTCGGAAATGACCGATGAAGAAGCGTCCGACCTGGTTTCGGCCCTGCCCTTCGAAGTGGTTCGGTCGACCAGCCTGAAATGGTTTCCCAATCTGATCGACGAGTTGGAACGGCACAAGGCCGGGGAAATCCTGCCGACAGAACTGACGCCGGATGACGATGAGGCGACAACGGAAGCAAAAGCCGCGCCCGAAGAACCCGTTAAAAAGACCGAGTTCAAGGCCAATTTTAAATCATGGATGCAGTTCGGCGGCTGGCGGGATCAGGACTTCGACCTGCTGTACCGGCCAACCAAACATGCCGACCGGTTCCTGAAAGTGTGGATTTCAACAACGGCAAGTGCCTCTTCCGGATCCCTTGGCGATCTGGCTCGACCGTTGTTCGATTTTCTGACCGACAGGAGATCCGCCGGTAAATGTGCCAAGTGTCACAGCGTCGACGAGACCCCGGACAAGACCCTGACCGTGAACTGGACCGCCAAAAAACCGCTTGGCAAATTCAAGGATGTGACGGTGTTTTCTCACGACAAGCACAACGCCATTTTGCAAAAGGATGGCTGCAAATCCTGTCATGTGGAGGCTGAAAACGGCAAATATCTGGACTCGTTCAAGGATATGAATGCGGCGACATTTTCCTCTAACTTCATGCCCCTGAAGAAAGAAACCTGCACCCAATGCCATCGGGACGAAACAAAACTCGGGACCTGTGTGACTTGTCACAACTACCATTTTGGCAATGTGTCGCTGGTCGAAGCCATGTCGTCGATCAAGGAAAAATAGTTTTTTCAAAGAATTAGGCGTCTGGGCCAGGCGGCAACCACCAGCATTGTGGTGCCCGCCCGGCGATCATCGGTATGATCAAGCCAATCATTTCGCAATATCTGTTCGAGGAGCCATTGTGTTCTACAATACTGACTTAAAAGACCATGATTTACCCCACGATCCGTTCAAGGCCTGTGTCGCACCCCGACCGATCGGCTGGATTTCGACAGTTAATTCACAAGGGCTTGCCAATATTGCGCCCTACAGCTTTTTCAATGGCATCGCATCGAACCCGCCGCAGATTATGTATTGCACCAGCGGCCACCAGCCCCATGGACCGAAAGACACGCTCGCCAATATTCGCGAAACCGGTGAATTTGTCGTCAACGTCGCCACCTGGGACCTGCGTGACCCTATGAACATCACCAGCCAGCCGGCCCGGCCCGATGAAGACGAATTTGCCCTGGCCGGTTTGACCCCGGCACCATCCAATCTGATCAAGGCCCCCAGGATCGCGCAATCCCCGATCAACATGGAATGCAGGCTAAGCCAGATTATCGATCTGCTGAGCACCGATGAGGCCGAGCCAAATGTCATGGTCATCGGCCATGTGGTGGGTATTCATATTGATCAATCAGTGTTGTCCGATGGTATCATCGACGCCAGCAAGCTGCGGTTGATTTCACGCCTGGGCTACCGGGATTACGCCCGGATCGATGAGGTATTCGCCATGACCCGGCCCGGTGGTGGCGACAAACTGGCGGCAGGCAAAGGCCGATGAACGCCGATAATTTCGAAGAACTGGTATCCAGGTGCGTTCTGTCCGGCTTCAAGCATCGATTGCTGTACGTATTTATTCGCGTGCATGCCATCGAAGACGAAGAAATGGCCAAACAGGCCGGAGCCGATAGTGAAACCGCCGCCGGGGTGGTGCAAATATTGTTCGATGCCCATCAGCAGGCGGAACCGGGTCTGACCTTCGATCAGGTCCGCCAAAGCGCCGATGCGCAGGATGATAGCTGGAATTTCATCGTCGTCGGTATCGCCAAGAATTCAGACGCCAGCTTGCCCGACGAAGCCAGGGCGGTGGAATTTCTGGCCGATATGCGGCAAAAAATAATGGTCGGGCAAATCGATCATCTGGCGTTCCTGGATCGCACCGGTTCCCCCGTCGGCGTGCAGACCGATGTGGTCTCCGATGTGCCGGTGGATGGCGCAGTACATTAGGCAATGTCCGACAGCATCGCCATCCTTGAACGGCTGATCGCTTTCCCGACGGTCAGCCATCGGTCCAATCTGGCGATGATCAATTTTATCCGCCAGACCCTGGAAGAGTGTGGCGTTGCCTGCCAGATTATCGCAGATGAAAGTGGCCAAAAAGCCAATCTGTACGCCACCATCGGCCCGACCGACCGGCCCGGTGTGATGCTGTCTGGCCACACGGATGTTGTACCCGTGGAAGGTCAGGGCTGGACCCGTGATCCTTTTAATTTAAGTGAGACAGATGGCCTGCTGTATGGGCGCGGCAGCACGGATATGAAGGGTTTTATCGCCTGCGCCCTGAACGCCGCCAGGCGGGCCAGTTCCATGCAATTGAAAACACCCCTGCATCTTGCTTTTTCCTATGACGAAGAGATCGGCTGCGTCGGCGTTCGCCACCTGATCGAGGTGTTGGCTGAAGCCCCGGTGAAGCCAAAATTCTGCCTGATCGGTGAGCCAACTTTGCTGCAAGTGGCAACCGCCCACAAAGGCAAGGTCGCCATGCGGGCCATCTGCCGGGGGGTGGAATGTCATTCCGCCATGGCCCCGCTGGGCCTCAACGCCATCCACCTGGCCGCCGATCTGATGGCGGAAATTCGCGCCCTGCAAGCCGATATAGAAAAAAGCGGCACTCGGGATGGCGATTACGATGTGCCCTATACCACCCTGCACGCCGGGTTCATCAGCGGCGGCACGGCCCTCAACATCGTGCCCAACTTATGTACGCTAGATTTTGAAATCAGGAACCTGGCGGCGGATGATCCCGAAACCCTGTTGGCCCAAATTGTCAGCCGCGCCGATAACCTGGTTGATCAGGCCCGCGCGGGCGGTGCCGAGGCCGCAATGATCGAGTTCGAGCCGATCCACCGCTATCCCGGCCTGGACACCCCACCGGACAGCGATATCGTCGGGTTCGTCAAATCCCTGACCGGGGCCAATTCGACAACAAAACTGTCCTTCGGCACCGAAGGCGGCTTGTTTGATCAATCACTTGGAGTGCCGACCGTGGTCTGCGGTCCGGGCAGCATGGCCCAGGGCCACAAGCCCGACGAGTTCATCGCCAGGACGGAAATGGACAGGTGTGACGAGATGCTGGCCAACCTGCTCGATCGTTTGGTCGATTAACGGCGTTTTTTGCCAAGCGTTAGCAGCGATGTATAGAGTTGCTTGCTTGATATACCGGTGCCGCCCAGGGGGACGAATATGGATTTTGATTTTTCCGACCGGTCTCGGGCCAGCATCCGATAAGCCGTGAACAGGGCCAGGGTTCCGACCAGGGCGGCGTTGCCCATGAACATGCCTCCGGGGCCGAACGTTGCGATCAATTGGGCCGCGACAATAGGCCCGACACTGGCCCCAACCCCATAGGCAAACAGCAACCCGGCGGAGACCTGAACCAGTTTGCCGGGGTCGGCCAGGTCATTAATTTGTGCCGCACACAAGGGGTACACGGTGTAACAAAATGCGCCGAAAAAGGCCCCGGTCACATACAACCAGATCGGTGACTGTCCTGTCGCCCAAACCACGGCCAGAGCCGCCAGCGCCGTTAGCAG